>JAKAHX010000037.1 GCA_021814735.1 Chloroflexota bacterium
GTCCCCAGCGCCCGTAGCTCAGTGGATAGAGCGTCAGGTTGCGGACCTGAAGGCCGTGAGTTCGAGTCTCGCCGGGCGCGCCACTCCTGTCCGATCACGCTGGTCCGCGCGTGCCCCGCGCACGTGCGTGCCTGCGTGCCCGAAGACCGGACGCGGGCTGGACAGGCGCGTGGTGGCACGTCCCCCGGGTGCTCCGTGCGCCGGGGCCGCTGGTGCTCAGGGCTGCAACCGCTCGGACAGGTAGCGGATCGCGCCAGGGTAGCGATACTCGATCGAGCCGTGCCCCGCGTCGAACAGCTCGAAGAACGGGGCCGGCGCGCCGGCCTCCTCGAGCGCCCGCCGGTACGCCTCCGCGCCGAGGTCCAGGAAGTACTCGTCGTGGGTACCCGCGTCCACGTAGATCGCGCGCAGGGACCGCACCGCCTCGGCGTGGCGCGGCACCATCCGCACCGGGTCCCGCCGGAGCCAGCGCTCCCAGGTCTCCGGCACCAGCTGCCCGGTCGCGACGTCGAAGGGCAGATGGATCGTCCCGTCGGGATCGGCCGAATAGCAGGCGGCCATCGCCCACTCGTTGACCAGGACCCCGTCGCCGGGACGGCTCATGGCCGGGCGCTGCCGGAAGTCCGCCCAGAACCGCTCGTACGAGCCCTGGTAGTGATCACGCAGCGCACGCACAACCTGCGGGAACTCGGGCAGGTAGCAGGCCTCGAACAGCGCATCGCCGGCGTGCGTGGCCAGGCCGCCCCACAGGTCGGGGCGCAGCATCGGGGTGACCATCGCGCCGTAGCCGCCGCTCGACTTGCCGGCGATCCCGCGATGCTCGCGCTCCGGCAGCGTGCGGTAGCGGGCGTCCACCCAGGGGACCACCTCCTCGCAGAGGTAGGTGTGGTAGCGACCCGTCGCGGGCGAGTCCAGGAACTGGCTGCCGCCGTAGGAGGTCCAGCAGTCCACGAAGGCGACGATCGCCGGTGGTGCGGCGCTGCTCGCACCGTCGCCGACGAAGAGCCGATCGATCAGCTCCGGCACGGTGGGGCGGAAGGCCTGCCGGTTGCGCCACATGTCGAGCTGTCCCGTCATCCCCTGGATGAGGTAGATGACCGGGTACCGGCGGTCGCGGGCCTCCTCGTAGCCGGGCGGCGTGTAGACCCAGATCGGCCGGTCGGCAGGGTCGCCGAGCGGATTGCCGCGGAGGACGCGGCTCTCGAGGACGCCTTCGTCCAGGCGACCGGCGAAGCGATGGGACCAGGGTTGCATGCGATCCTCCCCGACCATGGCAGCGCGTGGCCCCGCGAGCGTAGCAGCAGGCGGGAGGCTTCAGACGGTGGCAACCCGGGGCGGAGCGCACGGTCCGCGAGGACTGCCCCGCCGTGGGGACCAATTCGCCGCCGTGAGGGCCGAGCGGCCGCCGCAGGAACCCCGCGGCATGGGGAGCGACCGCGCCGCCGTTGGGCCGGAGCGGCCGGCATGCGGGTCGGCGCTCCCACGTGAGGGCCGCGTCGTTGACACCTTGCGGTCGTGTCGCGTACTGTTCCGCCACCGTGCGACAGTTCTTCTACTTTTACCGCGGCCCGGCATGACCGCCCGGGGGTCCTGAAGACCCGGGCCGGGTCGTGCCGGGTGGGCAGAGGTCTTGGACCTCTGCCTTTTTGTTTATCCGCCGGGCCGGCGCCGCGGGTGCCGCCGGCGGGAGGTGCCGGGACGTCGCGGGGGCGGGCGGCGACCTGACGGAACGCGCCAGGAAGGGTCGATCAGATGTTCGTGGTGATGACGGTGGGTGCGACCGAGGCGGAGATCACCGCCGTCAAGGCGCAGGTCCTCGGCGAGGGGCTGCACCCACACGAGAGCCCGGGGACGGACCGCGTCGTGATCGCCGTGGTCGGTGACGTCGGGCCCCGGAAGCAGGCGCTGATGAACCGCCTCTCTGCGCTGCCCGGCGTGGAATCCGTCACGCCGATCACGCGGCCCTTCAAGCTCACCAGCCGAGAGTTCCACCCGGCCGACACGGTGATCCGGGTCGGCGGGGCCGTCATCGGCGACGGGTCACTCACCGTGATGGCGGGACCGTGCTCCATCGAGAGCCGGGACCAGCTCATGGAGACGGCGCTCGCCGTGGCGGCAGAGGGCGCGACCGTGCTGCGGGGGGGCGCCTTCAAGCCGCGCACGAGCCCCTACTCCTTCCAGGGCCTCGGCGTGGAGGGGCTCCGGTACCTGGCGGAAGCGGGCCGCGAGACCGGGCTGCCGGTCATCACCGAGGTGATGGAACCCGGGCAGGTGGACGTCGTCAACCGCTACGCGGACATCCTGCAGATCGGGACCCGCAACATGCAGAACTACTCGCTCCTCCAGGCGGTGGGCCGCGTCGAACGACCGGTGATGCTGAAGCGGGGCTACGGCGCGACCATCGAGGAGTGGCTGATGGCTGCCGAGTACATCGTGTCGGCCGGGAACCCCAGCGTGATCCTCTGCGAGCGGGGGATCCGCACCTTCGAGACCTACACCCGCAACACCCTGGACATCTCAGCGGTGCCGCTCCTCCACCACCTGACCCACCTGCCGGTGATCGTGGACCCCTCCCACGCCACCGGGAAGCGCTGGCTGGTGAAGCCGATGGCGCTGGCGGGGGTCGCCGCCGGAGCCGACGGGATCATGGTCGAGGTGCACCCGCGACCGGAGACGGCCCTGTCGGACGGCGAGCAGTCGCTGACCATCGACCAGTTCCGCGAGCTCGTTCCGGCGCTGCGCGCCGTGCACGGCGAGGTCGGCGCACTGCACCGGGATCCCGTGCTCGGCAGCGCCGCGCTGGGCGTGGGCGACACCGGCAGGCACTGACCGGGACCGGCGATCGTGTCGACCAGCGGTGTCTCGTCCGGCATCGTCGTCCGGCCGGCCGCGCGGCTGCGCGGGCGTCTGCGCCTCCCCGGCGACAAGTCGATCACCCACCGCGCGCTGATCCTGGCCGGGATCGCCGAGGGCACGTCCCGGATCCTCGGGGGCTCGGACGGCCTGGACTGCAACAGCACGGCCGGCGTGCTGCAGGCGCTGGGCGTCACGGTCGAGCGGCTGGGGCCCCCGGACGGCGGGCGCGTCGACCGCCTGGTCCGCTCCCCCGGCCGAGCCGCCTGGCGGGAACCGGTCGGCGTGCTGGACGCCGGCAACTCCGGCACCACCCTCCGACTGATGGCGGGCGTCCTGGCCGGGACGCCCATGTACGCCATCCTCGACGGCGACGCTTCGTTGCGCGGCCGTCCGGTGGCCCGTATCATCGAGCCGCTGCGCCGCATGGGTGCGACGCTGCACGCCCGGTCGGCAGACACACTTCCACCCGTCACCATCGTTGGGCGCGCGCCGCTCACGGCGATCGTCCACCGTCCCCGCGTCCCCAGCGCGCAGGTCAAGTCGGCGGTCCTGCTCGCGGGGCTCTCGGCAGAAGGGACGGTCCAGGTGCACGAGGCAGTGCCCACGCGCGACCACACGGAGCGGATGCTCCGGGCGCGCGGCGTGTCCGTCCACGGCGCGCCGGCGGATGGAGCCTGGTTGGTCACGATGGAGGGTGGAGCCACGGTGCGGGCGCTCGACGAACAGGTCCCGGGAGACGTCTCGGCGGCGGCCTTCTGGCTGGTCGCCGGCGCCGCGCACCGGGACGCGGAGCTCACCCTGGAGTCCGTGGGCGTGAACCCCACCCGGCGCGCGGTCATCGACCTGCTCGGCCGCATGGGGGCGCGCATCCGGGAGGAGCCGGTCGCGGAAGGGGCGGCCGAACCCATGGCGAACCTGACCGTCTCGACCAGCGACCTGCACGCGATCGACCTGGACGCGGACGACGTGGCCCGCGCCATCGACGAGATCCCGGCACTCTGCCTGGCCGCCGCGTGCGCGTCGGGGACGAGCCGCATCCGCGGCGCCGGGGAGCTGCGCCGCAAGGAGAGCGACCGGATCGCGGGCATCGTGGAGGGCCTGTCCGCGCTCGGCGTCCGGATCTCGGCGGACGGCGACGACATCGAGATCACCGGGGACGCGGAGCGACGGTCGTTCGGCCTGGCGGGCGCACCCGTCCACACGCACGACGACCACCGCCTGGCCATGACGTTCGCCATCGCGGGACTCCTGGCCGAGGGCGAGACGTCGCTCGACGAAAGCGCGTCCGCCGCGGTCTCCTATCCAGGCTTCTTCAGCGACCTCGAAAGGATGCGCGCATGACCAGGCGAGTCGTCCTCATCGGTCACCCGGTCGCCCACTCCTTCTCCGCGCAGATGCAGCAGGCCGCGTTCGACGCGCTCGGCATCGACGCCCGCTATGAGCTCCTGGACACGCCCACGCCGGCGCTGCAGGAGACGATCGAGGCGCTGCGGGGCGAGGAGTACCTGGGCGCCAACGTGACGATCCCGCACAAGGAGCGTGCCGCCACCTTCGTGGACCGCAAGAGCGAGGACGCGGCGGCCACCGGGGCCGTGAACTGCATCACGCGCGATGGCCGGCGCCTGGTGGGCCACAACACCGACGTCAACGCCTTCCGGGTCTCGCTCGACACGCTGGTCGGCAAGCAGAAGATGCCGCGCGCCGCCGTGGTGCTGGGGGCGGGCGGCGCGGCGCGCGCCGCAGTGCACGCGCTGATCACGATGGGGTTCCAGCGCGTGGTGGTCTTCAACCGCCACCTGCACCGCGCCGAGGGCTTGGTCCGGCACTTCGGCCGGAGCGCCGCGCACATGGAGCTGCGGGCGATGCCGTGGCACGAGTCGGTGATCGAGTCGGAGCTGTCGCGGACCCGGGTGCTGGTCAACGCGACGTCGGTGGGGCTCGCTTCGGACGAGTCACCGATCCCCGGCGAACTGCTGCCGCCCGACCTGCTCGTGCTCGACATGATCTACAACCCGCCGGAGACGCGGCTGCTGCGCGAGGCGAAGGCGGCCGGGGCATCCGGGGTCATGAACGGCGAGCTGATGCTCCTCCAGCAGGGCGCGGCGGCGTTCCAGCTGTGGACCGGGCAGCCGGCGCCGCTGGACGTCATGCGGCAGAAGCTCGACGAGGCACGCGAGGCGGGCGCCGGCGCCAACGCCGGCGAGCTG
The DNA here is from genome assembly GCA_021814735.1 of Chloroflexota bacterium. Lineage (GTDB taxonomy): Bacteria > Chloroflexota > Limnocylindria > Limnocylindrales > CSP1-4 > JAJYNJ01. The sequence goes on from JAKAHX010000037.1 coordinate 5,064, forward strand.
GCCTGAGTCGGGCCGGGTCCCCGGCAGCGCCATGCCGTTCCGGTTCCTGACCGCCGGCGAATCGCACGGCCCAGGCCTGGGCGCCATCCTCGAGGGACTGCCGGCCGGGATCCCGGTCTCCGCGGAGGCCATCACCGAGGACCTGGCACGCCGCCAGCGCGGCTACGGCCGCGGAGCCCGCATGCAGATCGAACAGGATCGCGCGGAGATCATGGGCGGGGTCCGGCACGGACGCACGCTCGGGTCCCCCGTCCTGCTGCTGGTGCGCAACCGCGACTGGGAGCACTGGACGCGGGTGATGCAGGTCGAGGCCCTGCGCGACGAGGAGGCGACGGAGCTCGCGGCACTGGCCGAGGCGGGCAACCGGCGGGCCGTGCCCGTCACCCGGGTTCGCCCCGGCCACGCGGACCTGGCAGGTGCGCTCAAGTACGACACGGCCGACGTGCGGGACATCCTGGAGCGCGCCAGTGCCCGCGAGACCGCCATGCGCGTGGCCGCGGGGGCGGTCTGCCGGGCGTTCCTCCGGGAGCTGGGGATCGACATCTGGAGCTTCACGGCCGAGGTGGGCGGCGTGGCCATGGACCCGGCGCGTGCCACGCGGAGCCGCGAGGAGACCGAGGCGAGCCCGCTGCGCTGCCCGGATCCCGAGGGCGAGACCGCGATGATCGCGCGGATCGACGAGGCGCGGAGCCGGGGCGACACGGTCGGCGGCGTCTTCGAAGTCGTGGCCCGCGGTGTGCCGGTGGGGCTGGGCAGCCACGTCCACTGGGATCGGCGCCTCGATGGACGGCTCGCGGCCGCGATCTGCTCGATCCCGTCCGTCAAGGGGGCCGAGTTCGGGCTGGGGTTCGAGCAGACGCGACGCCTGGGCTCGGAGGTGCACGACGTGGTGACGGGGGTGGGGATCGATCCCGCGACCCCGCCGGTACCCGGCTTCGCCGGGCCGGTCCGGCGCTGGCTGCACGCCACGAACCGCGCGGGCGGCCTGACCGGCGGCATCACCAACGGGGAACCGCTGGTGGTCCGCGGCGCGGTCAAGCCGATCTCCACCCTGGCGCGCCCCCTCCCCTCCGCCGACCTGCGCACCGGGGAGGCGGTGGAGACGGCCCACTACGAGCGCAGCGACATCAGCGTGGTACCGGCCGCCGGGGTGATCGGCGAGGCGATGGTGATGCTGGTGCTGACCGACGCGATCCTCGAGAAGTTCGGCGGTGACTCCCTGGGCGAGGTGCGCGACAACCTCCACCGCTACCTGGATCGCACGCTGGCCAGGAGCGGGCGCGGGGCCGCGCCGGGCGGTCACGGCCGCGTGGCTGCGGCAGCCGACGCGCCCGCGGGCGAACCGGGCGCGGCCGGCTCCGGCGGCGACGACTGAACTCCATGGACCTCGTGCTCGCCGGACCGCCGGGGAGCGGCAAGAGCGCGGTCGGGCGCACTCTTGCCGCCCGGCGCGGCATCCCCTTCGTGGACCTCGACGACGAGATCGAGCGCGAGGCGGGCCGTCCCGTGGCGGCCATCTTCGAGGCGGAGGGCGAGGCCGGATTCCGGGCCCGCGAGCGGGCGGCCGCCGAGCGCCTGGGCCCGGCCGCTCCGGCAGGTGGGTCCGGGGAGCGCCCGACCCCCGTGCAGGCGGGAGACGCGTCCGGCCCGACGCGGATCATCGCGGTCGGCGGCGGGGCGGTGGTCGATCCGAGGACGCGCTGGCTGCTCTTCCGTGGTCGCCGGGTGGTGATGCTGTGGGCTCCGCCCGACGTCCTGCTGCGCCGCCTGCGCGGCGGCGCGGTCCGGCCGCTGCTGGCCGGACGTCACCCGGGGGCGCGCCTCGCCGACCTGGTGGCGCAGCGCACGCGCTGGTACGCGGCCGGCGAGGCGCTGGACGCCACGGGACCGCTGCGCGTCGTGGTCCGCCGGCTCGAGGCGCTGCTCGCCTCCGCACCGCCGCCCGGGACGTCCCTGCTGCGCGCCGAGACGCCGATCGGTCGCCTGACCATCGGCGACGGCGACGCGCTACCCCGACTGCTGGAGTCGCTGGCCGCCCTGGACGCGCGACGCGTGGCGGTGCTCTCCGAACCGGTCGCCTGGCGGCTGCACGGCGAGCGGCTGGCGGCGGGGATGGCAGATGCCGGGCTGGACGTGCACCCCTTGCTGGCACCGCGGGGCGAGGCCGCCAAGTCGGTGCCGGCCTACGCGCGGCTCGTGCGCGCGATGGCCGCCGCGAGGCTCGAGCGCGGCGACCCGGTCGTGGCGATCGGCGGCGGCGCCCTGGGCGACGCGGCGGGGTTCGCCGCGGCGACCTACCTGCGCGGCGTGCCGCTCGTGCACGTGCCGACCACCCTCGTCGCCCAGATCGACTCCGCGATCGGCGGCAAGACCGCGATCGACATCCCCGAGGGCAAGAACCTGGTGGGCGCGTTCCACCAGCCGCGCGCGATCGTGGTCGACGTCGCGATGCTGGCAACCCTGCCCTCGAGGCAGCGGCGCGCGGCGCTGGGGGAGGCCATCAAGTACGGCGCGCTGGGGGACGAGCGGCTCCTGGCGCTCCTCGAGGAGGAGGCCGCTGCCATCGCCGCGGGGCGGCGGCGCGTCTTCTCGACGGGGGTCGTCGCCGAACTGGTGGAGCGCTGCGCGTGGGCCAAGGTGCAGGTGGTAGTGGCCGACGAACGGGAGGAAGGCGGGCGGCTGGTGCTGAACCTCGGCCACTCGATCGGCCACGCGATCGAGGCCGCGGCCGGCTACCGTCGCATCCTGCACGGCGAGGCCGTCGCGCACGGGCTCCGCGGCGCGACCGCCGTGGGGATGGCGGTGGGCGTGACGCCCCCCGATCGCGCGGCGCGCCTGGAGCGGCTCCTGGCGGCCGCGGGCCTGGCGCAGCAGGCTCCCGGCGTGGACGAGGCGGCGGTCCGCGAGCACCTCTCCCGGGACAAGAAGCACGCCGGCGGGCGACTCCGCTGGGTCCTTCCCACCGGATCGGGCGTGGTCGTGCGCTCCGACGTGCCCGACGCGGCGGTCGCAGCCGGCATCGCCGCGGCGCTCACCGCCGACCTGGGAGCCCCCGTGAGCCCCGGGGCCGGCGCGGATACCGCGACCACGGCCAGGATGGGACCTCCCGCCGGCACGGAGCCTGCGGCCGGAGCGGGAGCGGCGGCCGGCCCAGGCAGGCAGGCCGGCAGCGGAGCGACCCGGTGACCCGCATCCTCGTCCTCCAGGGGCCCAACCTCGACCTGCTCGGCTTCCGCCAGCCCGAGCTGTACGGGTCCGAGACGCTGGACCAGATCCACGAGTCACTGGCGGCCCATGCCCGCAGCCTGGGCCTGGAGATCGACTTCTTCCAGTCGAACCACGAGGGTGCCCTGATCGACCGGCTGCACGCCCGGGACTTCGACGGAGTAATCGTGAACGCCGCGGGCTACACCCACACGAGCGTGGCGCTCCGCGACGCGTTCCTCGCGGTCGCGCGCCCGTTCGTGGAGGTTCACCTCACCGACCCCTGGCAGCGGGAGCCGTTCCGCCACGTCAACTTCCTGCACGACATCGCCCTGGCGACGTTCGCTGGCCAGGGATCGCGCGGGTATCACCTCGCGCTTGACGCGCTCGCTGCCCGACTGGGGACGAGCAATGGCTGACAGGGCCCGCGCACGACGCCCCACGGGCGCCGGGACGACGACGCGGCCGGCAGGCGGGTCCAGCCCCGGGTCCGCCGACGGGTCGACGACACCGGCGGCGGGCGGACCAGGCCCAGGGTCCGTCAACGCGCCGACGACATCGGCGACCGGCTCCGAGGCTGGCGCCCCTGCGCGGGCGGCGGACAGATCGGCCGGTGCCTCGACGAGCGTCCAGCGCGTCCGCCGCCGCATCGACGCCCTGGATCGACGCCTGGTGGCGCTCATGAACGAGCGCGCACGCCTCGGGCTCGAGGCCGGAGCGGCCAAGGCGGCGTCCGGCCGGCGGGCCATGCTCGACCCGGACCGCGAGCGCGAGGTGCTCCTGCGGGTCGCCATGGCCAACCCGGGCCCGCTGCCCCAGGCGGATCTGCTGGCGATCTACCGGCGCCTGATCACCGCCACGCGACGGCTCGAGGTGGCGGAGCGGCGGCAGGCGCGGGCGCAGGCGGGAACGGCCAC
>JAKAHX010000038.1 GCA_021814735.1 Chloroflexota bacterium
GATCGGCGCGTCGGTGCTGATCGTGGCCGCCTGCGGCACCGCCGCCACGTCGGCCCCGGCTGCCTCCAGCGCGCCGGCCTCTGCCGCCCCCGCGTCCGCGGCGCCGGCCTCCGCCGCCCCGGTCGCCTCCGCCGCCCCTGCCAGCGCGGCCCCCGCCAGCGCCGCTCCGGCTGCATCGTCCGCCGCCGCGGCGAGCTCCGCCCCGGTCGCGTCGACGCCGCTCAAGGTGGCCCTGGTGGCCCCGAGCGCCAAGAACGACCTCGCCTTCACCCAGTCGATGGTGGCGGCACTGGAGAGCCTGCAGCAGAGCGAGAACCTGCAGATCTCGATCTCCGACAACGAGTTCGTGGTCTCCGATGCGGGCAACATCATTCGCCAGTACGCGTCCGAGGGCTACAACCTGGTCATCGCCCACGGCTCGCAGTACGGGTCCACCATCCAGCAGCTGGCGCCGGAGTTCCCCAAGGTCTCCTTCGCCTGGGGCACCGCGGGCACCACCTACAACCTGCCGAACGTCTTCGCGTACCAGGCCGCGTCCAACGAGGGCGGCTACGTCCAGGGCGCCATGGCGGCCATGCTCAGCAAGTCCCACATCCTGGGCGTCATCGGCCCCATCGCCGTGGGCGACGCGAAGCTGTACGTGGACGGCTTCGTCGCCGGCGCCAAGTCGGTGGACAAGACCATCACCGTCAACCCCGTCTACACCGGGTCCTTCAGCGACGCCAGCCTCTTCGCCACGGCGGCCAAGACCTTCGTCTCCGGCGGCGCGGACGTGCTGACCGGCACGGCGCAGGCGGTCGTGGGCGCGATCGGCGTGGCCCGCTCCGACAACCTCCCGTGGTTCGGCACGCAGTGGTCGCAGGCCTCACTGGCCCCGAAGAACGAGGTCTCGGCGCAGGTCTACAACTGGGCGCCGGTGCTCAAGCAGATCTTCACCGAGATCCGCGGCGGGACCCTGGGCGGCGCGACCTACACGATCGGCCTCGGGAACGGCGGCGAGGTGATCCAGTACAACCCCGGGTACAACCTGCCAGCCGCGGTCAAGGCCAAGGGCGACTCGCTCATCAAGGCCATCACCGACGGGTCGCTCACCGTCCCCCAGTGATGCCGGCTGACCCGACCGCAGCCTGACATGAACGACACGACCCCGGCGACCGCGCGCATCCGGGACGGCGTCCCGCTGCTGGAGATGCGCGGCATCACCAAGCGGTTCGCCGGGGTCGTCGCAGACGACGGCGTGGACTTCGACGTCCGCGCCGGGGAGATCCACACCCTCTTCGGGGAGAACGGCGCCGGCAAGAGCACGCTCATGCGCGTGCTCTACGGCTTCCACCACCCGGACGCGGGCGAGATCCGGATCAACGGCTCGCCGGTCTCCATCGCCTCGCCGGCGGACGCCATCCGGCACGGCATCGGCATGATCCACCAGCACTTCATGCTGGTGAACACCCTCTCGGTCGCCGACAACGTGGCCCTCGGGCTGCGCTCGTCGCGTGGCCCGCTCACCGAGCCCGGGCGCGTCTCGGAGCGGATCCGCGAGCTCTCGGCGACGTACCACCTGCAGGTTGACCCGCAGGCATTGATCTGGCAGCTCTCGGTGGGCGAGCGGCAGCGGGTCGAGATCGTCAAGGCGCTCTACCGGAACGCCACGCTGCTCATCCTCGACGAGCCCACGGCGGTCCTGACCCCCCAGGAGGTGGACGATCTCTTCACCGTCCTGCGGCGGATGGCGGAGGACGGGAAGGGGCTCGTCTTCATCTCGCACAAGGTGCGCGAGGTGCTGGGGCTGTCGGACCGCATCACGGTCCTGCGCGCGGGCCACCGCATCGGGACGCTCCCCGCGGCAGGCGCGACACGCGACCAGCTGGTGCAGATGATGGTCGGGCACGCGCTTCCCGCCCGGGAGCTGGCGGCAGAAACCGGGTTCACCGCGGAGACCCCGAAACGCGCCCCCGCCGACCGGCCCGAGCCCGCCCCGCCGGGCCCCGGGACGCTGGCCGACACGGGCACCCCGACGGCGCCCGGCATCGGGAGCGTTGCCCGTGGCGTTGGCCGCGCCGGCACGGTCGCGGCCGCCGGCGCCCCCAGGCTGGTCGTCCGCGACCTCACGGTGCGCGGTGACCGCGGCGCGGACGCCGTGCGGGGGCTCTCGCTGGCCGTGCACGGCGGCGAGATCGTCGGCATCGCCGGGGTCTCGGGAAACGGGCAGCGCGAGCTTGCCGAGGCGATCGCCGGACTGCGCCGGCCCTCCAGCGGCAGCATCCTCCTCGAGGGCACGGAGCTCGCGGGCGGGAACCCGGCACGCGCTCGCCTGGCGGGACTGGGGTACGTGCCCGAGGAACGGATGCGGGACGGGGTGGTCCCGGATTTCAGCGTGGCGGAGAACCTGCTGCTGGTGGACAGCCACGAGCCGGCGTTCTCCCGCCTGGGCTTCCTGCGCTCGGGTGAGATCCGCCGGCACTGCGAAGAGCTGGTCCGGGCGTTCGACATCCGCACCCCGACGCTGGAGGCGCCGGCGAGGACGCTGTCGGGCGGCAACATCCAGAAGCTCATCATGGCCCGCGAACTGTCCCGCGAGCCACGGGTCCTGCTGGTGGCACAGCCCACCCGCGGGATCGACGTGGCGGCTGCGGCGTACATCCACGACCGACTGCGGGAGCAGCGGGCGCGGGGAGTCGGCGTGCTGATCATCTCGGAGGATCTCGACGAGGTGATGGCACTGGCCGATCGCATCCTCGTGATGTACGAGGGCGCCATCATCGGCGAGGCTGCACCGGGGGCCAGCACGCGGGAGTCGATCGGCCTCATGATGGCCGGCGTGCGCCCGGAGGCTCCGGCGGACGCCGGTTCGTGGGCCACGGTGTGATCGAGAGGAGGTGGGACAGCCGCTGACCGATCGGGGTGCCCGGACCCACCGGGCTCCCGGGTGCAAGGAATCGGGTCGGCCGTCGCCGAGGAGAGCGGCGGCTGGATGCATGCTCCATGTCCCGGCGCCGCGCGACGATGCTCGCCACCGGGACCACGGTTCACGTACCAGGAGGCGGAGTGTTGAGCGGGACGATGAGAGCCACTCGCTCGGTGGTGGCGATCGGATTGGTGGCGGCACTGGCCGCAGCGTGCGGCTCGGCCGCGACGACAGCGCCGTCGGCCCCGGCGGCGGCATCCGCGGCCCCGGCATCGGCGGCCCCGGCGGCGTCGGCGGCGGCATCCGCGGCCCCGGCGGCGTCGGCAGGAACCGGCCTCGTGATGCCGGTTCCGTCACTGACGCCGGAAGCCATGAGCAAGTGGACCACCAGCCATCCCTTCAAGGCGGCGTTCATCTACGTGGGTGCGCCGAGTGACGCGGGTTGGACCCACGCGCATGACGTCGGCCGCCTGGCCGTCCAGGCTGCCTTCGGCGGGCGCGTCGAGACCATGTACAAGGAGAACGTTCCGGAGGGCCCGCAGGCCGCGCAGGTCGTCACCCAGCTGATCAACCAGGGCGCGAACATCATCTTCGCCACCTCGTTCGGGTACCAGGACACGCTGGTGGCCGCGGCGAAGACGCACCCGAACATCATCTTCGAACAGGCCACGGGCACCGAGCAGCTGCCGAACCTCGCCGAGTACTACGGCGCCGGTGAGGACGGTGACTACCTGTCGGGCATGGCCGCCGGCGCGGCCACCAAGAACGGCAAGATCGGCTTCGTCGCCCCGTACCCGATCCCCGAGGTCATCCGCGAGATCGACGCGTTCACCATGGGCGCGCGCTCGATGAACCCGAACGCCACCGTGCGCGTGGTCTGGACGAACACCTGGTTCGACCCGGCCAAGGAGCGCCAGGCGGCGGAGAGCCTGGTCTCGGCCGGGGTGGACGTCCTCGGCGACGGCCAGGACAGCCCCACGACCGGGCAGGTCGCGGAGGCCAACGGCCTCAAGTGGACGGGCTACGACTCGAACCAGGAGTCGTTCGCGCCGAACGCGTGGTTGACGGCGACGACCTACAACTGGGGCCCGTACTACATCAACGACATCGCGGCCGCGATGAACGGCACCTGGAAGACCCACTTCTACTACGGCAGCCTGGCTGACGGCTTCGTGGTGATGGCGCCGTTCGGGCAGTCGGTGAGCCCGGCGACCCAGCAGGCGATCCTGGCCAAGGAGGCACAGATCAAGGCGGGCACGTTCGATCCGTTCACCGGTCCCATCACCAAGCAGGACGGCTCGATCGGCGTTCCGGCCGGGACGACGCTCCCCGTCTACACGCCCACCGGGCTCAGCAAGTACTCGATCAACTGGTTCGTCCAGGGTGTGATCGGGAACCCGGCCGGCTAGTCCACCCGCGACGTCGGGACCACCGAACGAAGGAGCGACGTTGATCAGTCACGTCGAGGCCGGTCCCGCGTCCGCCGGAACCGCCACCGCCGGGCTCGCCCCGGCGGTGGCGGCCACCGGCGTGACCAAGCGGTTCGCCGGCGGCGTGGTGGCCAACGACCACGTCTCGTTCGAGGCCAGGAGCGGCGAGGTGCACGCGCTGCTGGGCGAGAACGGGGCGGGCAAGACCACCCTCTGCAACATCCTGACCGGCCTGTACCACCCCGACGAGGGCGAGATCCAGGTCAACGGCAGCCCGGTCCGGCTGCACTCCCCGCACGAGGCACAGCGCTTCGGGATCTTCATGGTGCACCAGCACCTGAGCCTGGTGGACAGCCTGACCGTGGCCGAGAACGTGGTGCTCGGCTGGTCGCGCCACGGCGGCCTGCGCTACTCGCCGCGCCAGGTGGAGGCCGAGATCGCGGAGATCGCCGCCCGGTACCACATGCAGGTGGACCCGCATGCCCGCATCTGGCAGCTTTCGCTGGGGGAGCGGCAGCGCATCGACATTCTGAAGGCGCTGTACCGGGACGCGCGGATCCTGATCCTGGACGAGCCGACCACGGTTCTCACCCCGGCAGAGACGGAGCAGCTCTTCGCGAGCATCCGCGAGCTGGTCGCCGCGGGCAGGAGCGTGGTCTTCATCTCCCACAAGCTGCCGGAAGTGCTCGCCGTGGCGAACCGCATCACGATCCTCCGCAAGGGACGCTCAGTGACGACCGTCGACGCGGCGGGCGTGGACGCGCGCGAGCTCGCACGGCTCATGGTCGGCCACGACATGCCGGCCGGCCGGGTCCGGCGCGCGGTCGCCGGCGGCGCGACGCCGGTCGTCGAGGAGCGCGGGGTCCTGGAGCTGGATCGCGTGTGTGCCGACGGCGACTTCGGGATGCAGGTGCTCCACGAGGTCTCGCTGAGCGTCCGTCCCGGCGAGATCGTGGGGATCGCCGGGGTGGCGGGCAACGGCCAGCGCGAGCTCGCCGAGGTGATCGCCGGGCTCCGGCCGCACACCCGGGGGACGATCCGCGTGGACGGCGCCGAGCTGCGCGGGGGAGACCCGCGCGCCGCCATCAACCGCGGCGTGGCCTACGTGCCCGAGGACCGGATGGGCACCGGCGTCTCGCCGAGCCTCTCCGTGACGGAGAACCTGATGCTCAAGTCCTACCGCCGGGACGCCCCCCACGCGGGGCCCATGCTGCTGATGGACCGCGCCGACGCGCAGTCCAGGGCGCTCATGGAACAGTTCGACATCCGCTCCCGCGGGCCCCATGCACTCGTCCGCCAGCTGTCCGGCGGCAACGTGCAGAAGGTGGTGCTGGCCCGCGAGCTGTCCTCGCAGCCGCGCGTGCTGGTGGCGGCCTCGCCGACGCGGGGGCTCGACGTGGGCGCGACCGAGTACGTCCACGGCGTGCTGGTGGACTCCGCCCGACGGGGCGTGGGGATCCTGTTGATCAGCGAGGACCTGGACGAGATCGTGGAGCTGTCCGACCGGATCGCGGTCCTCTACGAGGGCCGGGTGGTGGGGATCGTCGACGCGGCCGCGGCCAGCTATGAGCAGCTCGGCATGATGATGGCGGGGGCCGCCTGAGATGATCGCCATCGAGCGCAGCCTCGACACGCCCCGCTGGCAGCGCATCGCGCTGCCGTTCGCCTCGCTGGTCCTGGCCGCCGTCATCTCGGGGATCGTGCTGCTCGTGTCGGGGCACAACCCGATCGCCACCTACGAGCAGATCTACGCCGCCTCCTTCACCTCGTCCGGTGCCCTGACCTCCACGTTCGTCTACGCGACGCCGTTGCTCTTCACGGGCCTCGCGGCCGCGGTCGCCTTCCGCATGCGGATCTGGAACATCGGCGGCGAGGGTCAGCTCTACATGGGCGCCATCGGCGCGTCGGGGATCGGCCTGCTGCTGGGCAGCTGGCCCACCCTGCTGCTGATCCCGGCGATGATGGCCGGCGGCGTCGTGGCGGGCGCCCTCTGGGCGCTCATCCCGGGCCTGCTGCGCGCCTTCCTGCAGACGAACGAGATCCTGGTCTCGCTGATGCTCAACTACGTGGCCGGGCTGGTCATGTACTTCCTGATCTACGACAGCCAGTCGTACTGGCGCGACCTCACGTCCCCCACGGCGCTCGTCTTCCCGACCGGCAAGACGCTGGCCGCGTCGGCCACCTGGCCCGGCCTGACCATTGGCACGTTCACCCTGCCCCTGGGCTTCATCGCCGGCGCGGTGCTGGCCGTCCTGCTGCTGGTCCTCGTCCGCGGCACGCGGTTCGGGTTCGAGATGCGGGTCATGGGCGACTCCACGTCGGCCGCGACGTACTCGGGGATGCGCACGCGGCGGATCATCCTGGCCGTGATGGCGCTCTCTGGCGCACTGGCGGGGCTGGCCGGCGCGAGCCAGATCGGCGACTTCGGGCACGTCCTCGACCCGCGGGGCCTGGAACAGGCACAGTACGGCTACACGGGCATCGTGGTGGCGGCGCTGGCCCTCTACAACCCGCTGGCGGTGGTGGTGGTGGCCATCCTAATCGGCGCCCTGAACAACGCCGGCTTCGCGCTCCAGGGTCCCGGGTTCCCACCGGGCCTGGTGGGCACCATGGAAGGCATCATCCTCTTCAGCGTCCTCGGCGGCGAGATCCTGGGCCGGTACCGCATCAGGGTCGGTTCACGGGTCCGCCCCCCGGAGACCCAGGCAGAACTGGACGCCGCGCGATGAACGTGGATCTGATCGTCGCGGTCATCGTCTCCGCGATCGCGTACGGGACCCCGCTGGTGCTCGCCGGGCTGGGGGAGCTGCTCGCCGAGCGATCGGGGGTCCTCAACCTCGGGGTCGAGGGAATGATGCTGATGGGGGCCGTCACGGGGTTCTTCGTCAGCCAGCAGCTGGGCGGTCCGGGCTGGGTGGTCCTGATCATCGCCATGATCATGGCCGCCGCCGCCGGGGCGCTCATGGCCCTCATCCACGCCTTCCTGTCGATCACCGTGCGCGTCAACCAGATCGTCTCCGGGCTGGCGCTCACGATCTTCGCGGGCATGGCGGGCCTGTCGTCGTATGCCGGCCAGGTGTGGGGGATCGGCGGCCAGCACGGGGTGCACCAGCTGACCCGCGTGGACCTGTTCGGGCTGGGAGAGATCCCGGTCATCGGCCCCATCCTCTTCGACCAGGACCCGTTCGTGTACCTCTCGTGGGGGCTCGTGGCGCTGGTCGCCTGGTACCTCTACCGGACGCGGACCGGGCTCTACCTGCGGGCCGTCGGCGAGTCGCCACGTTCCGCGGACGCCATGGGCATCAACGTCACGCGCTACCGATATGTGCACACCATCGTGGGCGGCGCGCTGGCGGGCCTGGGGGGTGCCTACTTCACGCTGGCGATTGCGCCGATCTGGACCGACGGGCTCACGGCCGGCTCGGGCTGGATCGCGATCGCTCTGGTGATCTTCGCGTTCTGGCGGCCCGACCTGCTGCTGCTCGGCGCGTACCTCTTCGGCGCCCTCTCGAGCCTCGGGTTCACCCTGCAGGCCCACGGCGTGCAGATGCCCTCGGAGTTCTTCTCGTCGCTCCCCTACCTCATGACGGTGGTGGTGCTCGCCGGGGCATCGACGACGCTGGCCAGGCGCCGGATCGGGACACCGGCCTCGCTCGGCGTCCCGTATGTGCGCGAGGAAGGGTGAACAGGAGGGGCCCGTGGGCCGCGGGCTCGACACAGGACGGGAGGGTCACGGCGTGCGGACGCTGATCGTCAACGGCACGGTGGTCAACGCGAACGGTTCCTCGGAGGCCGACGTCCTGGTCGACGGCGAGACCATCGCGCTGGTGGGCCGCGAGCTCCCGGCCCGGGGGATCACCGCGGACCGGACGATCGACGCCACCGGCAAGTACGTGATCCCGGGCGCAGTCGACGTGCACACGCACTTCGACATGCCGATGGGGCCCGTGGTCTCGAAGGACACCTTCGAGACCGGGACCCGGGCCGCGGCGTTCGGTGGCACCACCACGATCATCGACTTCGCCCCGCAGGACCGCGGCCATACGCTGCGCGAGGCCCTGGATGCCTGGCACGCCAAGGCGGAGGGGCATTGCGCGATCGACTATGGCTTCCACGTCAGCGTCTCGGACGTGAACGATCGAACGCTCGCCGAGATGGACGGGCTGGTGGCGGAGGGCGTGACCGACTTCAAGGTCTTCACCGCCTATCCCGGTCGCATGTACAGCGACGACGCGGCGATCCTCCGCACCATGCAGCGCGCGGCCGAGAACGGCGCGCTGGTGATGGTCCACGCGGAGAACGGGATCGCGATCGACGTGCTCATGGACGCCAACGCGGAGGGGGGCCGAACCGCGCCCTGGTTCCACGGCCTGTCACGGCCGGCGGGGCTGGAGGCGGAGGCGGCGAACCGCGTGATCCGCCTGGCCGAGGTAGCGGGGTCCGCCGTCTACATCGTGCACCTCTCCTCGCGCGATGCCCTGGAGGCGGTCGAGGCGGGTCGGGCGCGCGGCGCCGCGGCCTACGCGGAGACCTGCCCCCAGTACCTCTTCCTCTCGCTCGACGACCTGGGGAACGGGTTCGAGGGCGCCAAGTTCGTCTGCTCTCCCCCGCTCCGCCCGAAGGACCACCAGGCGGCGCTGTGGGACGGCCTGCGCCGCGACAGCCTGCAGGTCGTTGCCACCGACCACTGCCCCTTCGACTTCCATGGCCAGAAGGACCTCGGACGGGATGATTTCCGCAAGATCCCCAACGGCCTGCCCACGGTGGAAGACCGCCTGGACCTCCTCCACGACGGCGGCGTGGTGGGGGGACGCATCTCC
>JAKAHX010000039.1 GCA_021814735.1 Chloroflexota bacterium
GTTCGTCCGGGGCCTTCACCGCTCGCAGGGTCTCGATCCATCCCTCGGCCGGGGCGAGTTCCACCTCCGGGGCAGCCGCCTGCAGGGCCGACCAGGTCGCATGGCTCACCAGGTCGGCCTCCACCGCGACGCGCCGCACTGGTCCCCTGTCACGGCCCCGCAGCCCCGCCAGGATGCCGGCCCAGCGGTCCGGCAGGTCGTAGTAGGACTCCTCGATGCGGGCGCCCGCGCACTCCTCGACGGCCTGCTCCCGGTAGCGCGAGTCGGCCAGGACCACGAGATCATCGAGGGCGACGACGAAGCGCCCCGAGTCCCCCGCCACCTTCTCCTCGCCCTCGCCCAGGGCGAACCCCGTCAGGTACCGCGTGTTCTCGCGGCTCACGCCCAGGTACGCGTCGAACCCCGCAGCCGCCAGTTGGGCGCGGAACCGTTCCAGGCGCGCCGGTCGCGCCGCGGCGTCGGCCGCCTGCCAGCGCGCGAGATCCTGCGCCGAAGGCAACGCCCGGCGGGAGGCGAGAGGAAGGTCACTCATGAGATGTACCCGTACTTCCGCATGTTCGCGAGCTGCTCCGCGTAGGTCCTGGCGAACGCGTGCGTGTAGCTCCCGTCGTTCTTCGCCAGGAAGTAGAGGTAGCCGGTCCCGGTGTCCGGCTTGAGGGCCGCCTGGATGGAGGCGAGGCTGGGCGTGCAGATCGGTCCCGGAAAGATGCCGGTCCGCTGGTAGGTCTGGTACCCGGCGAGGTCCGAGGGCAGCCTGACCGACCCGGGGCTCGCGAGCGGATCCCAGAACGAGTAGTCCCGCCACTTGTCGAAGGGGAGCTTGCGCAGCTGCACGGTATCCCACCCGTAGATCACGGTCGGGTCCGCATCCATCGGCATGCCTTTCGACAGCCGATTCGCGTACACCCCCGCGATCAGCGGGCGCTCCGAGCCAACTCGCGCCTCCTGCTCCACCAGGCTCGCCAGGCTGAGCACCTGGTAGAAGTTCTTGCCAGCCTGCTCGGCGGCCTGCACCGGCCCCATGCCGATGTCGGTCTGCCACTGGTCCAGCAGGTCCCGCACCATCTGCTCGGGCGTGACGTCCTCGTACACGTCGAACGTGCCGGCGCCCAGGAACCCCTCCAGCGAATGGCCCGGCGGAAGCGTGGACAGGAACGGGTAGTCGGCGATGAGCGAGGCCGGCGGGTGCATCGCCAGGTCGTAGAAGGCGTGCACGTCCATCTTGAGCGGCAGCGTCTCCAGGTAGGCCGTGATCTGCTCGATGCGCAGCCCCTCCCGCAGCTGGACCGTGACCGTCTTCACGGGCGCCTGCTGGAGCCGGTCCACGATCGCCTGCGGCGTCATGGTCGAACTGAGCTCGTACGCGCCGGCCTCGATGCTGCCCGACAGGCCCTCGGTGATCACCAGGTACGTCACCAGGAACGGGTCCTTCACCAGGCCCTGGGCTGCCAGGCTGTGCGCGACGTCCGCCGCTGTGGCGCCCAGCGGCACCGTGAAGTGCACGACCGTCGGGTCGGTGCCCGCGGGGTCGGTCAGCTCGGACCCCAGCTGGTTCCGCACGATCTGGGCCACGGGGCTCACGTGCAGCAGGGAGGGGTTGCTCTCGGCCATGCTGAAGACGAGCCAGTTGACCGCGGGCCCGATCGCGATCGTGGTGAGCAGCCAGAGCAGCACGAGGGCAACCACGATGACCGCCCCGGCACCCGCAATCCGGCCACGGCCACGTCCGGGGCGTGGTGCGGAGGGGCGCGGCACGTAGCGCCCGCTCCGGACGCCCTGCGCAGGGCGCTCGCCCGTCACGCGTCCGCCCCTGTCCCGGTGCCGGCAGGGATGCCCCGGCCCTGGGTCCCGTCCCGGCCGGGCCGAGCCCCTGCCGCGGCCACCCCCGCGCGAGCATCCAGCTCGGCACGCAGGATGGCCACCGCGGCGGCACGGTCCACGCGCGCCCGCCGGCCCGTGATCGCAGCCCGGGTCGGCCGTCCTGTCGCGCGGTCCCGCCGGAGCGGCGGCTGCGCCGCCTCCGCCGCCGCGGTCGTCAGCCGCTCATCACGCCACGCCACGGGCAGCCCGGTGCGGGCCGCCATCGCGTCCCCCCAGGCCCGTGTCCGGTGCGCCTGCTCGCCCTCGCCACCGTCCATGTCGAGAGGCAGTCCGATCACCAGCTCCACGGCGCCCTGCTCGGACGCCAGCCGTGCGAGCCGTCTGGCGTCCTCGTCCGGGGTGGACCGCCGCAGGATGCCGAGCGCGCGGACATTCCCCGTCGCCTCGTCCGCCACCGCCACGCCGATCCGCCGGTCACCCACGTCGAGCCCCAGGAGCCGGCTCACGACCCTGACGGCCTGGGAGACGCGACGGTCAGCGTCACGCGCGCCTCGAGGGTGGGGATGGTCGTCACGAAGGACGGCCACGTGGTGATGGAGACCTGGCCGTACTGCGCGAGGATGCTCCGCGCATCGGCGATACTGCGCCCCTTCACCTGCGCCAGCAGCGAGGCGGCATCGAGAGGATGCCATCGCTCGCCGCGCGCCGTCACCGTCACCGTGACCCGCCCGTCCTGCACCACCGGATCGCTCTCCGTGGTCCGGATCGAGTCAGGGAAGAGCGACCACCCGGCGGGGATCGCCTTCTCGAGGTAGGTGGCGGCCAGGCCGGCCAGGGGCTGCGTGGAGAGCGCCAGGACGGACCCGGCGGCGGTCGCCGTCAGCTGGAACGACGGGACGGCCGTCCCGACCAGCGCCGACGCCGCCGGCGCCGTCGAGCTGGCACCGAGCGTCGCGGTGGCGGGGACCAGGGTGGTGCCCGCGGGAGCCAGCGAGAGGCTGGCCAGCGCGCTCGTCAGCTGTGCGGCGAGCCTGGTGTCGAGCTGCTTCACCGCCGCATCGTAGTCCTGTTGGCTGACGACCTTGGTCACGGTGCGGGTCCCACCGCTGGTCGCCGCGGGGTTGTCCACGGAGACCTGGAACGCCTGCAGCCGATTGGGCACCACGCTGATCGCGTGGGCCGGCACGTTGCCCGACGTTCCCGGCGTCACCGCCTGCACCGGGGCGCTCGCCTGGCCCGGGTTGATCGTGGTCCCCGAGACCGTCGCCCGTGGCGTCACCACCGTGGCCTGGGTGAGGAACTGCACGCCTCCCGACGTGCCCACCGTGGTCCCCGCCGGGATGGTCACCGGGTCGATGGTGTCGTTGCTGGTGAAGGTCACGCTGCCCGTCGCGGGCGTCTGGCTGATCTTCTGCCCGGTGGCCGGGAAGGTGCCCTCCACGCTGAGCGGGACGGGCACCTGCTGGGCCGGGATCACCAGGTTGGCGGCGTCGACCGAGGTGGCCGTGGGATCGGCGGTGACCTGCAGCGAGACCGGCCCGGCGGCCATCGTCAGCGGCGTCACCACGATCGTGGCGCTCGGCAGCACCAGGTAGGCACCCGCGCCGGCGGTCACGAGGAGCACCACGAGGACCAGCAGCGCGAGCAGGGTCCGACGGCGGCCACGCGGCCCGGAGGGCTCCCGCAGCGGACCGGCGACCGGGAGCGCACCGGCCGACCGCGCGCCGGTCGGCTGCCCGCGTCCCGGCTGGCCGCCTCCGTCCCGGCCCGCCCGCTCGTCGGCACCACCCGTCTCGGCGGCGCCGCCGATGGACCCGGTCCCGGCCCCGCCCGGCACCTCGCCCAGGGGCGTCCTGGCTCCCGGACCGGCGGGCGCGCCCGCCGGTCCCACCCCGGCCTCGGCAGCCCCTGCGCCGGCCGGCGCGTCCGGCTCAGCCGGGGACCCGGCGTCCGCGCCTCGGCGGAAGGTGGCGGACCGCAGGGAGGGCGCAGGTCCGGCCGGCACGTGGCGCTCGCGGGCCTCCTGGGCCAGCTCGTCCGCGAGCGCCTGCTCGTAGCTCGCGACCGTCGCGTAGGCCGGGAGGCCCGCCGCGATCGCGATCGCGCGGACCGCGGTCTCCGGTGCCACGATGGCCAGTCGCCGGTCGCGCGCCGCGGCCTCCCGGGCCAGCAGGCGGAAGTTGATCCGGCTCGTGGCGATGCGGGAGCCGGCCGGCAGTACCAGTGCGACGTGCGGCCCACTCGCGGTGCGCAGGCGCGCGACCGCCGTGGTGACCTCGTCGTCGACGTCCAGGTAGTGGATCGTCATCGTGGCCAGTCTGCCTCAGACCTTCATGGCCCGCAGCACGCGCCGGAGGGCCGCGTCGAGGGCGGACTCCTCGGCCGCCATCTCCACCGCCTGGTAGGCCAGGCCCATCGGCGTGACGTCCTGCTGGTCGACCAGGAGGCCGGTCTGGTCCCGCACCCCCGTCACCTCGGCCGGCGCGGCCACGGCCACCTCGGGCGGCCTCGCGAAGGGGAGCCGCTTCGCGAACCCCGGGTCCCGGAGCGCCGCCTGCACCTCGGGCAGCCCGGCACCGCCACCGCACAGGTAGATGCGCCCGGGCAGCAGGTCGCCGCCCGCGAGTTCCTCGAGCACGAGCTCCACCCCGGCCGACCAGACCGCCACGTCCTCCCCGATCACGGCCGCCACGCGGTCCCGCTCGCCCACCTCGAGGCCGCGCGCGTAGTCGATCTTGACGGCCTCGGCGCGCTGGAACGGCATGCCCAGCTGGTCGGCGAGGCTCTTCGTGAACGCCCGGCCGCCGAGCGCGAACATGCGGGTCCCCTCGATCCCGCCCGAGCGCACCAGGGCCACGTCGGTGGTGCCGCCGCCGACGTCCACGAACAGCCCGCCGGCCTGGAGCACCTGCTCGCCGCCGAGGCAGCGCGCCACGGCGAACGGTTCGGCCACCACGGCCAGCAGTTCCAGGTCGAGCTGCGCGGCCACGCTCTGCAGGGCACCCAGGTGCACGAGCGGCGCGAACGCGTTGAAGATGGCGATCCGCACGTGCCGGCCCTGGAAGCCCACCGGGTTGGTGACCGGGTAGCCGTCGATGGCGGCGCCCGTCACGGCCGCATGGACCAGTCGCACGTCGACGTTGGGGAGGCCGGTTTCCCAGGTCACCGCCCGCTCGGCCTCGCGCAGCGCCTCGCGCTGGACGCCATCGATCAGCCGCTGCAGCTCCGCCTCGGAGATGGGCTGGTCGGGCCGGCGCCGCTCCTGCGACAGGGTGGTGGTGAACCCCTTGACGAGCTCCCCGGCGATGCCGACCACCGCCTGGCTGGGCCGGAACCCCGCCATCTCCTCGGCCTCCTGCAGGGCGACCGAGCAGTTGTCGACCACCGCCGCGATGTCCGCCACGGTGCCGGACTGCATGTGGGAGAGGCCCTGCCGCTGGCGGCCCACGCCGCGCACGACGGCCGTTCCAGCGTCGTCGATCTCGAAGACCAGCGCCTTGGCGAACTCGGTGCCGACGTCGAGCGCCGTGCAGGCAGCGGGTGCCGCCGCTCCCTCCCGACCCAGCAGCCGCCGCCAGAAGGCCATGGCGCTCAGGCGCTCCCGTCGAGGGTCGAGGCGACGGCGGCGCGGACCCGCCGGAGCGCCTCCGGCAGCCCGCCACGCCGGGTACCGCGCCCCTGGGCCATCTCCGGCCGTCCCCCGCCCCGGCCGTCGATCGGCTCGAGGCCGGCCCGCACGAGCTCCGCCGCCGACACGCCACGCGCCACCAGGTCCTCGCTCACGGTGACGAAGAGGACGGGCTGGTCCTCCTCGAGGCCCACCGCGATCACCCCGTTGCCGAGCGCACCGCGCAGCTCGCGGGCCCAGCGCTTCATCGCCTCCTGCCCGTCGAAGGTGCCGGCATACGTCGCCACCGGCACGCCCGCCACGCGAGCGGCCTGGTCCGCCACCTCGCGGACGCGCGGCAACCCACCGCCCTCGCCGGCCCGGAGCCGGCGCTCGAGTTCCTTCGCCCTGGCCTGCAGCTCGGCCGCGCGCGCGGGCGCCTGCGCCGGGTCCTGTGCGCCGAGCGCCGCGCTCACCTGCTGCAGGAGCGCGAACCGTTCCGAGACGAGCCTGTCGGCGGCCTCGCCGGTGATCGCCTCGATGCGGCGCACGCCGGACCCGATGGAGCGCTCGCCCGTGACGAAGAACCCGCCGATCTGGCCCGTGGCCCGGCAGTGCGTGCCGCCGCACAGCTCGCGGCTGAAGTCACGCACCGTCACGGTGCGCACCACCTCGCCGTACTTCTCGTCGAAGAACGCATCCGCCCCCAGCGCGACCGCCTCCGCCATGGGCATGTACGCGACGTCCACGGGGCGATCCTCGCGGATGACCGCGCGCACCTGGTCCTCGATGGCGCGGATCTCCGCCGGGCTCAGCGGCCGGTCGAAGGGGAAGTCGAAGCGGAGGTAATCCGGCGCGACGAGGGAGCCGGCCTGGTGGGCGGCGGGGCCGACCACGTTGCGCAGGGCGCGGTGCAGCAGGTGGGTGGCCGTGTGGTTGCGCATGATGGAGGCGCGCCGGCGGGCGTCCACGACGGCCAGCAGGGACTGGCCGACCCGCACCGATCCGTGGAGCCGCCCGCGGTGCACGACGAGCCGGCCAACCGGTTTCTGGGTGTCCTCGACGACAAAGACCACGGGCCCCGTGCGAGCCGATCCTGCGGAGCCCTCGGCGTGCGGTGCCTCGTCGAGCACCGCCTGCTCGTCGGCGACGGCGCGGAACTCTCCCTGGTCACCTACCTGCCCGCCGCCCTCGGCGTAGAACGGGGTGCGGTCCAGGACGATCTCCGCGCTGCCGTCCCCCGAGAGTTCGCCGTACTCGGTGCCGTCGCGGACGATCGCGACCACCCGGCCGACGGCTTCGGTGGTCTCGTAGCCCAGGAAGACCGGCTCCCCGGCGCGGCGGAGGATCCCCTCGTAGAGGCTCGTCTGCTGCGCGAGCCGGCTGAGTTCGCCCTTCGCCCCGGCACGGGAGCGGGCCCGCTGCTCTGCCAGCGCCTCCTCGAACCCCGCCCGGTCAACGGCCACGCCGTACTCGGCCGCCAGCTCCACCGTGAGGTCCACCGGGAAGCCGAACGTGTCGTGCAGCCGGAAGGCGACGCCGCCCTCGAGCACGGGTGCCCCCGCGGGCAGCGATTCGGGCCGCCGACCGACCACGCGCCCCTCGGGCGGGTGGACGCCCAGGGCGGTCAGTGCCTCCTCCAGTTGCCCGGTCCCCGCGTCCAGGGTCCTGGCGAACTGCCCTTCCTCGCGGCGCACCACCTCGACGATCCGGTCCTGCTGCCCGACGAGGAACGGGTAGGCCCCCCGCATCACCTCGACCACGACCCTCGCGGTCTCGTCCAGGAACGGCTCGGTCCGCCCGAGCAGACGGCCGTGACGGACGGCCCGACGGATGATCCGGCGGAGCACGTAGCCGCGTCCCTCGTTGGACGGCAGCACGCCGTCGGCCACCAGGAAGGTGGCCGCCCGGGAGTGGTCCGCGATCACCTGGTAGCTGAAGCGCTCCGCCTCGAACGCGTCGGGATCGTGGCCGAGGAGCTCGCGCATCCGGGCGTGGATCGGCGTGAAGACGTCGGTGTCGTAGTTGGAGGCGACCTGCTGCACCACGCTCGCGAGCCGCTCCAGCCCCATCCCCGTGTCGACACTGCGGAACGGCAGGGGCACTCGCTGCCCGTCGGGCTGCTGGTCGAACTCCATGAAGACGAGGTTCCAGATCTCGAGCCAGCGGGGGCACGACTCGGAGTGGTCCGGGACGCACTCCGGTCCCTCGCTGAACTCCAGGCCGCGGTCGAAGTGGATCTCGCTGCAGGGGCCGCAGGGCCCGGTCTCCGCCATCCGCCAGAAGTTCTTCTCGTCACCCGCCTCCACGTTCCCCCAGCGCGCGATGCGCTCCGGCGGCAGCCCGATCTCGTCACGCCAGACGGCCAGGGCCTCCTCGTCGTCCCGGTAGACGGTCGCGGCGAGCCGGTCGGCGGGGATCCCGTACTCCTCCGTCAGGAGCTGCCAGGCCCAGTGGATCGCCTCGCGCTTGAAGTAGTCGCCGAAGCTCCAGTTCCCCAGCATCTCGAAGAAGGTGTGGTGGCGGGGCGTCCGGCCCACCTCCTCGAAGTCGTTGTGCTTGCCCGCCACCCGGAGGCAGCGCTGCACGTCCACGGCCCGGCGGTAGGACCGGGTCTCCCGGCCGGTGAGCACGTCCTTGAACTGGACCATGCCGGAGTTGGTGAAGAGGAGCGTCTGGTCGCCCGCTGGCACGAGGCTGGCACTCGGCACCACGGTGTGGCCGCGGGCCTCGAAGAACGCGAGGAAACGACGGCGGATCTCGTCGGAGCTGAGCGCGACGATCCGCGGGTCACGGTCCGGCATGTCGCTAACGGTACCGTACTCTGCAGCCGAGGTTGCGCCGGCCGCGGACGGCGGCGCGGCGGCCCCGGACGTCCGGCCACGGCCGCGACGCGCGGGGACGGGACCACCGCAGATTCGACGGGCGCAGCGGCTGGCCCCTCACGGCGCCGGGTCGCCGGGCGTCACCGCCACGAGGGGAACCGATCGCGTGGTCCGCTCCCGGTGCCGGGCGCAACACACACGCGGCGGCTCACCGGCGCGCGTCGCGACGGGCATCCGCGTCGCTCGCGGGGCCGAGCGTGCTCATGATCGCCACGATGATGATCCCGCCCCAGGCCACCAGCGACGAGCTCAGGAGACCGAAGTCCCCGATCCGCACGGGGTCACCGACGTGGCTCCCGATCGCCTGGCCGGCGTAGGCGCCCAGGATCGCGGCGAGGACCAGGAACGGGAGCCGTCCCCGGGCCTCGCCCCCCAGCGCCACGAAGAGCGCGACGTGCAGGATCCCGACCAGGACCGAGAGGATCATGGCGGGCTGGATCGCGGCCACCCGGGCAGGATAGCGGCACGCCCCGGGCGGCGCGCGGGCCGGATCCGGGCGCGCCGGCCCACGCGGGCGCGTCCGGCCCCTGGGTGCAGTCACTCACGGGCGTGCGATTCGCCCTCCGCCGAGCACTTCGTCCCCCCGGTAGAGCACGGCCGCCTGCCCCGGCGCCGGCGCCCACACGGCCGGATCGACCTCCACCGCCCAGCGACCCGCAGCCCCGGCCGACGGCCGGATGCTCGCCTGCACGAGCGGGCCGCGGTGCCGAACGCGGAGGGCGCCCACGAGCGGCTCTGTCGGCCCGGGGCCAGCGAACGGCCCGGGGCCAGCGGGCTGTCCGGAGCCCTCGAGCGTGCCCACGGCCGCCGCCCTGGACCCGC
>JAKAHX010000040.1 GCA_021814735.1 Chloroflexota bacterium
ACCAGTGGCGCGGCCCAGTGCGGATCGAGGTCGGGAAGCGGACCGGAGCGCAGGCGTGTCCCGACCTGCTCGGCACCGCGGCGGACGAGGTTGGCGCCCAGCGCCACCGCCACCAGCACCCCCAGGACGATCGCGCCGGCCAGCGGCGTCGTGACCACGTGCCGCGGTGAACCGACGAGCGCCATCGCGATGGCCACGATCAGCGCGATCGACCCGAGTCCGCCCAGGGCCACGCCCCAGCCGATCGAACCGAACAGCCACTCCCCGAGGAAAAGCGTCCCGCCCACGGCCAGGAGCCACGAGAGGAAGAGTGCCACCGCGACGATCGCCCCCGCCAGGGCGGCGATGACCTTGACATCCGCGAGGATCCCCTCGAGCTCGGCCTTCAGCAGGTCCAGGTGGGCGCGTGCCAGCGCGGTCGCGGCACCACGGACCCGTCGAAGCTCCTCGCGCACGCCGGGAGCCTCCGCTGCCGGATCGGCATGCGGCGTCTGGCTGCCGGGGCCGGGCGCTGCGGGTTCCTGCGCGCGTTCGGTAGTCAGCGGACCCTCTCCCCTCGGACGAGACGACGCTCCCGACGGACCCGGCGCGGACGCCGGCCGGTACCGACAGGATACCGCGCAGGTGCCAGCGCGAGCCGGGCGTCCGACGCGGGCCGGCTGGATCGATCGAGCCGGGCCTGGGCCCGGCTCGATCGGCGCGACCACGGCGGCCTCCCGCGCCGCTCGTCTGCGCCTCCGGGTGCCGGCCGGGCGCCGCTCTCCCGGACCCGGGAATCGAAACGCGGGCGGCGGAGATCCCCGCCGCCCGCGTCGTGCGTGGGTCGCTCTCGCTAGAAGTCGCCCATCCCGCCGGGGGGCATGGCCGGGGCGGCCTGCTTCGGCTCGGGCTTGTCCGTGACCATCGCCTCCGTGGTCAGCACCATCGCAGCGATCGACGCGGCGTTCTCCACCGCCGAGTGCGTCACCTTGGCCGGGTCCACGATGCCGCGGGCCAGCATGTCGTCGTACTGGCCGCTGATCACGTCGTAGCCGATGTTGGGATTGTGCTTCTCGGCCTGCATGCGGCGCACCGTCTCGAGCACGACCGAGCCGTCCATCCCCGCGTTGCGGGCGATGATCCGCATCGGCTCCTCGAGCGCCCGGCGCACCACCTCGGCGCCGATCTTGGCGTCGCCGTCCAGGCCCAGCCCGTCGATGGCAGAGGCGGCGTTGACCAGGACGACCCCGCCGCCGGGGACGATCCCCTCCTCCACCGCCGCGCGGGTGGCCGAGAGGGCGTCCTCGACCCGGTGCTTCTTCTCCTTCAGCTCGACCTCGGTGCCGGCACCGACCTTGATGATCGCGACACCGCCGGAGAGCTTGGCAAGGCGCTCCTGGAGCTTCTCCTTGTCGTAATCGGAGGTCGTCTCCTCGATCTGCGCCTTGATCTGCTTGATCCGCCCGTCGATCGCCTTCTGGTCGCCGTGCCCCTCGACGATTGTGGTCTCGTCCTTGGTCGCCACCACCCGGCGCGCGCGGCCCAGATCACTGAGCTGGGTGCCGTCGAGCTTCTTGCCGAGCTCCTCGCTGATCACCTGGCCGCCCGTCAGCACCGCGATGTCGCGGAGCATCTCCTTGCGGCGGTCGCCGAAGCCGGGCGCCTTCACCGCCAGGACGTTGAGGATGCCGCGCAGCTTGTTGACGACCAGCGTCGCGAGCGCCTCGCCATCGACGTCCTCGGCGACGATCACGAGCTCCTTCTTGCCGGCCTGCAGCACCTTCTCCAGCACCGGCACGATGTCCGCGATGGCGGAGATCTTCTTGTCGGTGATGAGGATGTACGGGTCGTCGAGCGCAGCTTCCATGCGGGTCGTGTCGGTCACGAAGTAGCCGGAAATGTACCCGCGGTCGAACTGCATCCCCTCGACGTACTCGGTCTCGAAGGCGAGGGTCTTGGACTCCTCGACGGTGATGACGCCGTCCTTGCCGACCTTGTCCATCACCTCGGCGATCAGGTTGCCGATCTCCTCGTCGGCGGCGCTGACGGTGGCCACCTGGGCCACCTCGTCGTGCCCCCGGACCGGGGTTGCGACCTTCTTCACGGCCTCGGCGACAGCGCCAGCGGCCTTCTCGATGCCGATCTTCATCTGCATCGGGTTGGCCCCGGCGGCCACGTTCTTGAGTCCGTCGTTGACGATCGCCTGGGCCAGCACCGTCGCGGTGGTGGTGCCGTCACCGGCCACGTCCTCGGTCTTGGTCGCGGCTTCCTTGAGCAGCTGGGCGCCCATGTTCTCGAACGGATCGTCCAGCTCGATGTCGCGGGCGACGGTCACGCCGTCGTGCGTCACGGTGGGGGCCCCGAACTTCTTGTCCAGGGCGACGTTGCGCCCCTTGGGCCCGAGCGTCGTCTTGACAGCGTCCGCCAGGGAGTCGATCCCCTTCTTCAGCGAGCGCCGCGCTTCCTCGTCGTACGCGATGAGCTTTGCCATGGCCTCCTCTGCGACCTCTGTGGTCCTCTGCAGCCTCCGTGATGACACGGCGGGTCGACCGACCGGCACCGTGTGACGGATTCCCGGGCTCGCCGCGTGGGAACGCCCCGCGTGGTTAGCACTCTCAGGGTGAGATTGCTAACACATGTCGCGGCGGGCGTCAAGGTGCGCGAGGCGGCCCGTTTGCGGCCCGCGTGCGGAGCGCCCGGGGCGGCGCGGGCCCGCCGGTCCAACCTGCGCTAGGCTCCGCGGCATGGCAATCACCCCGCGTCGTGCAGTGATCCTGGCCGTGGGCAGCGAGCTCACCACCGGCGAGACGCGCGATACCAACGGCGGCGACCTGGCCGCGGACCTGAGCCGGCTGGGCGTGCACGTGATCCGGATCGAGCTGCTTCCCGACGAGCTCGACGCGGCGGCGACGGCCATTCGGCGCGCGATCGACGATGCGGACCTGGTGGTCACCACGGGCGGGTTGGGGCCTACGCCCGACGACCTGACGCGGGAGGCGCTCGCGGCCGCGCTGGGCCTGACCCCGGCGGTGGACGCCGACCTCGAGCGCCAGCTGGTCCGCCTCTTCGAGCGCCGCGGGGCACGCATGCCCGAGACGAACCGCAAGCAGGCCTGGCTCGTCCCGGGGGCCGAGGCGCTCCCGAACGCGCACGGCACGGCCCCCGGCTGGTGGCTGGAGCACGATGGGACCCTGCTCGTGACCCTCCCCGGGCCACCCCGCGAGCTGCAGCCGATGTGGCGCGAGGGCGTGCTCCCGCGGCTGCGCGCGCGGGGCCTGGGCGCCGAGGTGGCGGTCCGGACCCTTCGGCTGACGGGGATCGGGGAGTCGTACGTGGTCGAGGCGCTCGGAGAGGCGATGCTCCGGGCATCCAACCCGGTGGTCGCGACGTACGCCCGACCGGACGCGGTCGATGTCCGGATCACCGCCCGGCCGGAGCCGGGCAGGGACGGCACCCCGGACCGGCCCGCCGCGGAACTCCTGGCGGAGGCCGAGCGCCGCGTCCGGGAGGCCCTGGGGGCGCACGTCTTCGCCACCGACGACGAGACGTGGCCGGAGGCGCTCGGCCGGCGACTGGGAACCCGCCGGGTGGCCACCTGGGAGCACGGGACCGGCGGGCTGCTCGCCGCGACCCTGGCGGGCGCGCCATGGTTCCTCCACGGCGACGTGGCGGGCGAGGCGCCACCGGCAACCCCGCACGACGCCCAGGCGGCGCCCGCCGACCGCGTGCGGACGGCCGCCGAGACACTCACGGCGAGCACCGGGGCCGAGGCCGCTCTGGCGGTCGAGGCCCGCTTGCGGGACGGCGATACGCTCGTCGACATCGCCGTCCTCGTGGACGGGACCATGCGCACGGAGCGCCGCACGGTCTTCCTGGCCGGCGAGCAGGGCCGGCGACGCGCGGCACTCGCCGCGTGCGCCGCGCTGTGGGAAGCGCTGGGGTCCGCTCCCGTCAGCTGATCGACAGGATCGGCGCCGCGGTCGCGGCCCGGACGCTCATCCGCGCCGCGACGGTCCGGGCCAGGGCGCGCATGGCGTCGGCCGCCGGGCCGCCGTCCCGCTGTGCCACCGCCGGCACACCCGCGTCGCCGCCCTGGCGGACGCGGATGTCCAGCGGGATGCCGCCGAAGTACTCCAGGTCGTTGGAGCTCGCGAAGCGCTCGCCGCCGCCGCGCCCGAAGATCTCGGTCACCTCGCCGCAGTGGGGGCAGACGAACGCGGTCATGTTCTCCACGATCCCCAGGACCGGGACGCTCAGGCGGCGGAACATGGCGAGGGCCTTGGTGACGTCGAGGAGCGCGATGTCCTGCGGTGTCGTCACCAGGACGGCCCCGCTGATGGGTACGGCCTGCGCCAGCGTCAGCTGCGCGTCGGACGTTCCGGGCGGCAGGTCGACGACCAGGTAGTCCAGCTCGCCCCACTCCACGTCGCGGAGGAACTGCTGGATCGCGCCGCCCACCAGGGGGCCCCGCCAGACGATCGGCTGCCCCTCCGGCACGAAGAACTGGATCGAGATCACCTTCACGCCGTAGCGCTCCAGCGGCACGATCTTGTTGTTCGGGCTGGCCACCGGCTGGCCTTCCACGCCCAGCATGAGCGGGATGTTGGGGCCGGTGATGTCCGCGTCGATCAGCCCGACCGTCGCACCGTCCTGCGCCAGCGCGACCGCCAGGTTGGCGGCCACGGTGCTCTTGCCCACCCCGCCCTTGCCCGAGGCGACGGCGATGATGTTCTTCACGCCGGGGAGCAGCTGCTGCGGCTGCACCGGCGTGGTGCGGCGCACGTTGCTGCTCCAGGTCACCGTGACCTCTCGCGCACCGGCGGTGCGCAGGGCGGCCCGGGCGTTGCGCTCGATCTCGTCCTTGAGGGGGCAGGCGGGCGTGGTGAGCTCGATGGTGAAGGACACGTCGCCACCGTCGGCGATGACGATGTCCTTGACCATGTTCAGCGTCACGATGTCGCGTCCGAGTTCCGGCTCCTGCACGGTCCGGAGCACGTCGAGCACCCGGGTGTCGGTGAGTTCGTTCATGCCTGGCGATCTGGCCTCGTCGATGGTGCATGGATGCGCATGCGGCGCCCCGGCCGCGGGCGGCCCCGGCCGCCACCGGAGCACGGGTCCCGGGGCGAACGGCGGGGGTTTCGTGCGCCGCTGGCGCAGGAATCATACGCGCGGCGACCGGGGGCATCATGCGGCGCGGGATCGAGCGGCGTGCGACGGCGGTCCGACCGGCCACCCTCGGACCTCCCCTGCAGGGGGCGCAGCCTTCCGAGGAACGTCCCGGCACCTCCAGTATGGTGCGGATTCCGGGCGATATCGCCACATGCACTGCGATTCTCGGCTGGTTGGCCGCCGCTTGACACGGCTTTCGGCAGGTGCCGTATACTCCCGACCCTGCTGAAACCCGTGAGGGTTGCAGAATCCCGCGCACTGTTCGCCTACCACACGCGCCCCGGAAGGAGTGGCCTGGTCACGTGCCGGAGATCGACGTTCGTCTCGTCGATGTCACCAAGCGGTTCGGCCCTGACGTCATCGCGGTCGACCGGATCAACCTCGAAGTGCGGGATGGCGAGTTCTTCTCGCTGCTGGGTCCGTCGGGCTGCGGCAAGACCACGACCCTCCGGATGATCGGCGGGTTCGAGGAACCCACCTCGGGCCTCATCGAACTGCAGGGCCAGGACGTCACCTGGCTGCCCCCCTACCGCCGGAACGTCAACACGGTCTTCCAGAACTACGCGCTCTTCCCGCACCTGTCGATCTACGAGAACGTGGCCTTCGGGCTGCGGCGGCGCCGGGCCCCGGACAAGGAGATCCGCCGCCGCGTGACCGAGATGCTCGAGCTGGTCGAGCTCCCGGGGTACGAGCAGCGCCGACCCAGCCAGCTCTCCGGTGGCCAGGCGCAGCGCGTCGCGCTGGCGCGAGCGCTCATCAACCGTCCCGCCGTGCTGCTCCTCGACGAGCCACTCGGGGCGCTGGACCTGAAGCTGCGCAAGCAGATGCAGGTGGAGCTCAAGCGGATCCAGCAGGAGGTCGGGATCACCTTCATCTACGTGACCCACGACCAGGAGGAGGCGATGACGATGTCCGATCGCATCGCCGTGATGAGCGCGGGCCACTACGAGCAGCTGGGCACCCCGGAGGAGCTGTACGAACGACCCACCACCCGGTTCGTGGCCGGCTTCCTCGGCGTGAGCAACATGCTGAAGGGGCGGCGCCTGGGAGAGGACGGCTCGTACGCGGTGGTCGAGGTGGTCGGCGGGAGCCGCGTCCGCGTCCCGCGCGATCGGGTCGACGGGCGGGCCGAGATGGAGGTCGGCGTGCGCCCGGAGAAGATCCGCATGCTGGCATCCGACGCCGACGTGCCGACCCAGCTGAACCGGCTCCAGGGGCGGATCGCGCACGCCAGCTACATGGGCGTGAGCACCCAGTACATCGTCCAGGTGGCCGACCAGGCCGACCTGACTGTCTACGAGCAGAACGTGGAACGGACCGTCGAGGGGTCGATCCACCGGCAGGGCGAGTCGGTGACGCTCGCCTGGATGCCGGAGCACACGTTCGTCATCGGCACCGGTGCCGCGACCGGCGCCACTCCGGACTAGCGGGGCAATCGCCAGCACCATCGAGGAGGAGGAGCACGCGATGGGATTCACCGGCGACGACACGGGCAGGGATCCCTGGCAGGCGCCGATCTCGCGGCGCAGCCTGCTGAAGCGCGGCGGGGCCATCGCCGGGCTGACCGGCGTGGGTGCCTTCCTGGCCGCCTGTTCCAGCAGCGCCACGACCCCCGCGGCCTCGCAGGCCGCAGCCAAGACGGGCGGCGCCACTGCGGCCGCAGGCGCCGGCGGCGCCGCCACCACGGCACCGTCCGCGGCCCCCACCCAGGAGGTCCCCAGCGAGGGACCGATGGGCAACATCCTCAACTTCGCCAACTGGCCGGCCTACATCGACGTGGCCACCAGCGGCCCCGACAACGGCAAGTCGCCCACCCTCCTCGAGTTCACCAAGGCCACGGGGGTCAAGGTGAACTACCAGGAGAAGATCGACGACAACAACACCTTCGTCGCCACCATCCGCGACCAGCTGAAGGCGGGACTGGACACCGGGTGGGACCTGATGGTGCTCACCGACTGGATGGCGGCCCGGCTGATCAGCCTGGGCTGGATCTCGCGGATCAACCAGGCCAACGTCCCCAACTGTCAGGCGAACCTGGTCGACTCCATGCGCAACCTCCCCTGGGATCCCGGCAACGACTACCACTACCCATGGCAGATGGGCATGACCGGGGTGGGCTACAGCAAGAAGTCGGTGGCGGCGGCCGGGATGCAGCCCCTGACCAAGATCGCCGATCTCTGGAACGGCAAGCTCGCCGGTCACGTCACGTTCCTCACCGAGATGCGCGACACGTTCGGCCTGGGCGCCCTCAAGCTGGGGATCGACCCCGCCACCATCACCCTCGACCAGGTGAACCAGATCGTGAACGACATGCAGCCACTGGTGTCCCAGGGGCTGCGCTTCACGGGGAACTCGTACCTGCAGGACTTCGCCAACGGCAAGGTCTGGGCCGCCATGGTCTGGTCCGGGGACCTCGCGTCGTCCGGCAGCGCGGACGACGTCTTCGTCTTCCCCGAGGAGGGGACGATGGTCTGGTCCGACAACATGCTGATCCCGCGGGGCGCGCAGCACCAGCGGGCCGCCGAGGCGATGATGAACTGGGTCTACCAGCCGAACATCGCGGCGCAGATCGAGGACTACGTCTACTACGTCTGCCCGGTGAAGGGCGCCGACGCAGAGATCAAGAAGCTCGACCCGCCGGCGGCGTCCAACCCCCTGATCTTCCCGACGCCGGCCATCGTGGCCAAGCAGCACGCGTTCAAGACGCTGACGCCGGACGAGGACACGGCGTTCAACAACGCCTTCAATACCCTGATGGGCTCCTGAGCGACCCCTCCGCGGCCGTGCCGTCGTCGACAAACGGCGGCACGGCCGGGCCTACTCGAGAGGGAACCGCCCCGTGAACCGAACCCGCCATTCCCTGCGGCGCATGCTGGCCCCGTACGTCCTGCTCGCGCCGGGCATCCTGTGGCTGATCGTCTTCTTCGTGCTGCCGACGATCCAGATGTTCCTGTACTCGGTGTCGACGGGCAGCGTCGACTTCGGCTACCGACTCACCTGGTCGTTCGACGCGTTCGCGATCATCCCCAGCCAGTTCTCGCGCCAGTTCGCCAACTCGCTGATCTATGGCACGCTCGCGACCATCATCACGTTCCTGATCTCGTATCCGCTGGCCTACTTCATCGCGTTCCGGGGCGGCCGCTACAAGAACCTGGTCCTCTTCCTGGTCATCGCGCCCTTCTTCACCAGCTTCCTGATCCGCACCATCTCCTGGCAGATCATCCTGGGCAACAACGGCCCCGTGATCGGGCTCATGCATGCCGTCGACATCTTCCGGGTAGTCCCCGAGAACTTCACCTTCATGGGCGAGCCCGTGGCGGTGGTCTCGGGGCTCATCTACAACTTCCTCCCGTTCATGACCCTGCCGCTCTACGTGGCGCTCGAGCGCATCGACCTGCGCCTGATCGAGGCGGCCCAGGATCTCTACGCGGGGCCCTGGCGGCCTCGCGGCTGGATCTATGGCGCCGTCGGCGGGGCCCTCCTGGGCGGGTTCATCGGCTTCGGGATCGACTGGGACATCCCGCTCTTCGCGCTGGCCGGGGCGCTGGTCGGCACGATCGTCCTCGGGGTCTTCGTCTCGGAGTCCTTCCTCCGGGTGACCTTCCCCCTCTCGCTGCCGGGCGTGTTCGCGGGTTCGCTGCTCACCTTCATCCCCGCCCTCGGCGACTACGTCAACGCCACGCTGCTGGGCAGCCCCAAGACCCAGATGATCGGCAACGTGATCCAGGCCCGGTTCCTGGAGTCCAACGACTATCCGATCGCGTCGGCCCTCTCGATCGTGCTGATGGTCGGGATCATCGTGGCCGTCATGGTCTACGCACGAATGCTGGGCACCGAGGACCTGAGCGGAGGTGCGATGC
>JAKAHX010000041.1 GCA_021814735.1 Chloroflexota bacterium
GCACGTACAGGTCGCCCCGGGTACCGGCCGGGACATCGCCGGACGCGATCAGCCACGGCGGCGGCCAGGCGATGACCGGCGCCTCGAAGCCGCGGTCGCGGAGTGCGTCGTGGAGCGCTTCGGCCGCCGCGGCGCCTCCCTGGACCCACGAGGTACCCGGAAGGCGCACCGCCGCCATCGCGCCGATCATCGAGGCCGGCACGGCAGGCTCGACGCCGAGCACCTCCTCCAGGAAGGCCCGTGCCGCCAGCGCGAGCTGCCGGTTGGCAGCCATCACGCCGGGCCAGCCGCCCGGATCGGCCCCCGCCAGGCTCCGCAGCGCGTCCGGGACGGAGAGCCATGCCGTGGGGTCGTCGGTGCCGGTCCAGTCGAACTCCAGCCGGAAACGGCTCGCATCCGTGCGCGTCGAGTTGGCGCCGTGCGAGATGGCCAGTGGCCGCACGAGCGCCTGGCGGTCCCGCCGCACGTGCAGGAACGCCGACCCCTTCGGCGCACAGCACCACTTGTGGCAGTTGCCCGTGTAGTAGGCGGCGCCCAGCGCATCCAGGTCCAGGGGAACCATGCCGGGACCGTGTGCCCCGTCGACCAGGACGTCGACGCCGAGCCGGGTGAGCTCCCGCACGAGATCCTCGATCGGGAGCACCAGCGCCGTGGGGCTCGTCACGTGGTCGAGCAGCACAAGCCGGGTGCGGACCGTCACGGCCCGCAGCAGCGCCTCGACCGCCTGCGCCGGATCCTCGATCGGGAACGGGATCCGCGCGACCACCACCCGTGCCCCGCTCGCCGCGGCCACGAACCGCAGCGCGTTCACGCTCGCGTTGTAGGCGTGGTCGGTGACCAGCAGCTCGTCGCCTGGGGCGAAGGACAGCGAGCGGAGCACGGCATTGACCCCGGACGTGGCGTTGGCCACGAAGGCGATGTCGTCGGGGTCCGCGCCCACGAACCCGGCCAGCTCCGCCCTTGCCCCGGCGAGCAGCCCCTCGAGATCCCGGGCCAGGAACCGGACCGGCTCGGCCTCCATGCGGTCGCGCCAGCGCGCCTGCGCCTCCAGCACCGCGGCCGGGCAGGCCCCGAAGGACCCGTGGTTCAGGAAGGCGACCGATGGGTCGAGCCTCCAGGCGAGCCCGCCGCCGAGCACGCGTGCCACCGCCCGTACACCTCCACACTGAACGCCGCCTGAAGGCCCGGGGAGGGGGCCCGTCCTTAACGAAACATAACGGTTTGTGGGTTGAGGCCTCACAACCCCTGGCCTTGAATCATGCGGCGTTTCGAGAGGTTGCACCGGGAGTCGCAGACGAACCTCATGGTCCATGCCACGGATCCTGCCGGGGCGCCGGCACGTCCAGTCACCGGCGTGTCCGTCGCGCGCGCGACGGCCCTCCGTCGAGCGTGGCGACCTGCCGCCGGTCTCCTGCTGGGCATCGCGCTGGTGGGTCTCCTGGGAGCCTCCGGTGCCGTCCCGGGATCCAACCTGGCGCTGGAGGAGATGGGCTTCGACCCGGATCGGGCACAGCTGATCACCGGACTCACCGTCGGCGGACTCGCGGCGGCGCTGGGCGCGCTGGTGACCGGGCGACGGGCGGCGCCGATCGCCGCGGCATACGTGGGAACCGCCGCGGTCTTCGGCCCCGCGTTCCTCTCCGAGACGGCAAACGCGGTCGCCACGAAGGGACCGGACGGGTTCCGACCGCTGGGCTGGGCGGCCACCGCGGTGACGCTGGTCGCGGCCGCCCTGGCCGTGGGCTGGGCCATGGCCACGCTCGCTGTCGAGGTCCGCGGCTGGCTCCTCCGGGGATGGGCGCTGGCCGCTGACCTCCGCGGCGGCAGCCGGGTGGACCGGCGGCGACTGGTCCGGGTACTGGCGCCCATCCTGGCGCTCGCGGTCGTCGCTGCCTCCCTTCCCACCTTCGCCGACATGATCAACTACACGCCCGACGTGGCGATGACCGGCGGCGGACTCTCGCAGGCACAACCCCTGGTGGGCGCCGCCGCGGGCACCGGGGGATCCGCGGCGATCGGCGGCGCCGCGAGCCCCGCGGGCGGCGAAGCCGGCGCGGGCACCACCGGCGGAGCCGGCGGCGCGGTCAGCGGCTCGGCCGGCGGAGGTGCGGGTGCGACCGGGCCCGTGGGCGCCGCGGGAACGGGCGTGATCACCCCGGGAGCGATCGCGACGGCGGAACCCTGGCGGGCCTCGATCCCGACTGGCCAGGGTCGCATCGTGAGCTTCACCCTCCCGTCCCCGTGGACCGGCGCCCGCCGGACCACCTCCACCGTCTGGCTCTACCTGCCACCGGGGTACGACCGGGGAGCCCAGCGCTACCCGGTCGTCTACACGGTGCCGTGGGATCTCACGCACTGGGCGATGGGGATCCACGTCCAGGCGCTGCTCGACCAGGCGATCACCGGGGGCTCGCTGCCGCCCAGCATCGTGGCCTTCATCGATCTGTCGGGCGGCCCCTTCCCCAACAGCGAATGCGCCAACTCCTGGGACGGCCGGGAGCACGCCGACACCTACGTCTCCTCTACCGTCGTCAGCTACATCGACGCCCATTACCGGACCATCGCCGACGCGCGAGCGCGGACGATCCTGGGCTACTCGCAGGGCGGCTTCTGTGCCGCCAACCTGCTGCTGCGGCATCCCGACGTCTTCCGGCAGGCGGTCATCTTCTCCGGCTACTTCGAGGCCGGGCTGAGCAGCGGCGAGACAGTGAACGCCTGGATGCCCTGGGGGCACGTGCCCTCCGTGGTGGCCGCCAACTCGCCCATGCAGACCGCCAGCACGCTGGCACCGGCAGTCCGTGACCGGCTGTTCGTGGTGCTCTCGTCACAGCCCGACCTCGGGGTGTTCGGCTCGCAGGCGAGCCAGTTCGCGGCGGTGCTGCGCAGGGCGGGCTACCCCACGGACTTCCTGTGGAACCAGCTGGGCCACGCCTGGAAGGAGGTCCGGCTGGAGTTCGTCCCTGCCCTCTGGGCCGTCGCGGAGCGCGAAGTGCTGACGGGGGTGCTCCGGTGAGCGCAATGCCGACGACGGGCCCGGCCGGGAGCGGGAACATCGGCAGCTCCGAGCGGACCGGGCCCGAACCCGGCAGACCCGAGGTGGCCACCGCCCGCGCCAGGCGGGACGCCGTCCGGCCGGCCCTGGCCCGGGCAGCCCGACGCGCGGGGGCCCTCCTCCCGCGGCTCGTCGTGGCGGTCGGCACGTTCGTGGCGCTCTCCGACGCGTTCGCCTTCGGCCAGGCGAGCCTGGCCAGCGTGCAGCAGCTGCTCCCGTTCGACACGCCGAGCGCCGACCGGGCCATCGCGGCGCTCAGCGCCGCCGGTCTGGCCGCGCTCACCATCGGCCTCTTCCGGGGCAAGCGACTCGCCTGGTGGCTGGCCGTCCTCGTCTTTGCCGCGGGGGTGCCGGTCCAGCTGCTCGCCCTGGGCCACACCGCGGGCGGTGTGGTGGCGGCCATCGCGCTGGCGCTCCTCACCCTCGATCGGCGTCGCTACGGGGTGCGCTCCGCGCGCACGTGGAGCTGGACCGCGTGGGGCCTGCTGCTCGCGGGGGGCGCGATCGCCACGCTCGAGACGATCCTGCTGGTGATCCGCGACCCCGCCGATTCCCTGCCGGCCGATCTCCCCGACCTCGCCGGCACGCTCAGCCGCTGGCTCGCCTTCGGCGACCTCGGTGGCCCGCCCTCCGGCCCGCGCACCGCGCTGATCCTGGCCCTGGCGATCGCCGCGCGGCTGTCGGTGGCGCTCGCCCTCCTCGCCATGCTCCGCCCCGTGGGCGACGACACGGCCGATCCAACGCTCCCGGACCGCGTCCGCGACGTCGCCGCCCGGTATGGTCGCGGGGCGCTCCTGCCGTTCCAGCTGGCCTCGGACAAGCGCTGGTTCAGCCCGCCCGACGCCGAGGGGTTCGTCGCCTACGGCCGTGACGGACGCGTGGCGGTCGCCGTCGGTGACCCCGTGGGCAGCGACGCCGGGCGCTGGCGCGTCTTCGCGGAGTTCGTCGACGGATGCCGCCGGCACGACTGGGTCCCGGTGGTCTACCAGGCATCGGAGGAGAGCCTCGGGGAACTCCAGCGCCTCGGGTTCCAGGTCTCGCCCATCGGCAGGGAGGCGGTCGTGGACCTCGCGACCTTCAGCCTAGCCGGTTCGCAGCGGGCGAACCTGCGACACACCATCACGCGCGCGCGCCGCGGAGGGGTCCGCGTCGCCTGGTATCCGGATGGCCTCGGCGACGACACGGACCGGCTGGCGCCTGCGCTCGCCGCGGTGGACGCGGCATGGCGGGCGGAGACCGGCCCCACCCAGATGGGGTTCACCATCAGCCGGTTCTCGCCCGATGCGCTCCGCCGGATGCCCGTTGCCATCGCGGTGGGCGAGGACGGTGAACCGACCGCCTTCGTCACCTTCCGCCCCACGGGTGCCGACCGCGGCTACGTGCTGGACCTGATCCGGCGCTCGCCGGGCGGCGTGCCAGGGGCGGTGGAGTACTGCCTGGCGGAGGCGGCAGAGCGCTTCCGGGACGCGGGCGCCGCATCGCTCTCGCTCGGCCTGGCGCCGCTGAGCGGGCTCGACCCGGCCGGGCTCCGTGTCGAGGAGCGCGCGCTGGCCGCCGTCGCCCGCCTGGTGCGCCCCTTCTACGACGTCGAGGGGCTGGCGTTCTTCAAGAACAAGTTCGCGCCGCGCTGGGAGACCCGGTACGTGGCCGTGCCGTCGCGCGTCCACCTCGTGGGGCTGGCGCTCGCCCTGGCGCGACTCCACGTCGGGAGTCTCCACCGCGCGGCCGCGCGGACCGCGGCGGACCTGGCGCGCGCACAGGTGGGGTGGGCCTCACGCCGACGGCACGCCGCGGGCTGACCAGCCGCCTGCCGAGCCGCCGACGGCACGCCGCGGGCTGACGCGGCGCGTGCCCCGCTGACCCGGCGCCTGGCCCGTTGACGTGACACCTGCCGCCGGCGCGGGCGCCGGGGTCTCCCGCCGTCCCAGGACGGCCGGCGGGCCGGCCCGCCGCGCTCACGCGGGCCTCCGGGCGGCTCAGGGCGTCGAGGACAGCGTGTGAACGGCCGGCAGGCCGAGCACCTCCCTCGCGCGCGCGTGGTCGTCCACGGTGAACGCCATCTCGAGCATCGACCCGCGGCGGCCCACGACGAGGATCCCGGTGATGTTCACGCCGGCGCCCGAGAGTCGTTCGGTGAGCTCGGCGATCGCGCCGGGCCGGTCCTCCACCTCCACGTGCAGGGCGTCGCCCTCGACGAAGGGGATCCCCATGCTGCGCAGGACGTCACGGGTCATGTCGGCGTCGTCGGTGGTCAGCATGGCGCACATGTGGGTGCCCGCGCTGCTCCCCGCAATGGCCTGGATGTTGATCCCCCGCATCGCCAGGGCACGCGTCACGTGGGCGAGCTCCCCGGGGCGGTTCTCCAGCTGGATCACGAACGGCTGGCCCATCGTCCTCGCCTCCTGTGGTACCCCGGCCCGCGGAACGCGGCCGGCTGCCATCCGCTGCGTTACCTGGCCGGCGGGGCGGCGACCGGGACGGGTGCCCCGACCGCCTCGTCCGAGAGAACCGTCTCGACAGCCTCGATGACCACCCCGTCCCCGGCCAGGACCGCCAGGTCAGCGCCGCCGCACGCCGGGCAGACGGGAAAGGCCTCCTCCGTCTCGCTCACCTGGCCGCAGGCCCGGCACCGGACGGTTCCCGGAACGAGCCGCACGTCCAGGCTGGATCCAGCCGCGAGCGTGCCCGGCGTCAGCAGGTCCCAGTAGAACCGGATGGACGGCTCGACCACGCCGGCCAGGGCACCGAGCTGGAGACGGACGGCCCGCACGCGCCGGCCCTCCTCCGGGTCGGCCTGCTCCAGCGCCGCGTCCAGGATGCGCTGGGTGGCGATCAGCTCGTGCACGATCCGGTCCCTCCTTCGTCCCCCCGCGCCTCGTCCTGGGCCAGCACCTCGAGCACCGCCGTCGTCGCGACCGGGATGGCCGCCTCGACGGCCGCGGTCAGCCGGTCGCCCACCTCGATCCCGAGCTCCGCCTCCACCGTGACGACCCACGGCGACTCGGGGAGCGGGGCGCCCAGCGAGCGCCCCAGCGCCAGGGCGGCGGCGAGGGAGCTGTCGTGCGCGGACGCCAGCCGCTCCTGCCCCGGGACCGGCAGCTCGTCCAGCCGCACGCGGCGGACCGTCCCCGGGGGCGCCGTGCCGGTCTCCACGGCGTCCACGATGATCGCTCTCCGGTAGCCGATCAGGCGCTCCATCAGGCGCAGCCCGCCCACCGAGAGCCGGTCGATCTCGACCCGGGGCGGCAGCGCGCCTCGCGGGCTATCGATCCGCCCCTCCCGTGCGATCCGTGCCTCGAGCGCCTCGGCGACCCGCCAGCCCACGCCGTCATCGCCGAGGATCGGGTTGCCGAGCCCCAGCACGAGCGTGGTGTCGTCGCCGGGTGCTGTGTGCATCCCCGTCCCTGCCCGCCGTTCAGCAGTGCTGCCGCAGGACATCGACGATCCCGCCGTCCGCGTCGTGGATCGTCACCTCCAGCGGCATCTGGCCCGGCAGCGAATGCGTGGCGCACCCGAAGCACGGGTCGTAGGAGCGGAAGGCCATCTCCACCCGGTTCAGGAGCCCGTCGGTGACCACGGTCCCGGCATGGATGAAGCTCTGGGCGGCGCGGCGCACGGACATGGAGATGGGGGCGTAGTTGTTGGTGGTTCCGACCACCAGGTTCACGCGGGTGATGAGGCCGCGGTCGTCGGTCCAGTAGTGATGGGTGAGCGTCCCCCGCGGTGCCTCCACCGTCCCGACCCCCTCCGTCGGCGTCGCGGTGGGAACGGCCCGCACGTCGTCGGACGTGATCTCGGGGTCCGTGGCGAGCTCCACCAGCCGCTCGGCCGCGTAGAGGAGCTCCACCAGCCGTGCCCAGTGGGTGGCCAGCCGGTTGTGCACCATGCCGTGTCGACCACCGGCGGACGGTTGCGGCGCGAGGGTGGCGAAGAAGCGCTCGAACTCCGCCTGCGCCAGCGGCGTGGCCATCCCGTCCGCCACGTTGAGGCGGGCCAGTGGCGACGCGACGTACACGCCGGAGTCCTTGCCGTCCACGAACCCCTTCCAGCCCACCCGCTTCAGGTACGGGAACTTCAGGTAGGTCCAGGGCTCGACGCGCTCGGCGATCCAGTCCGTGTACTCCGCGGGGTCGTAGGTGCCGAGCGGCTCGCCATCGGGCGCCACCACGCGCACCCGACCCTCGTAGAAGTTGGGGTGCATGCCTTCGTCCACGAGGCCCATGTAGTACGTGCGGTCGGTGTAAGCGTCACCCTCCAGCAGCTCGCGGTAGCCCGGGTTCTGCAGCACGATCCGGTCGAAGATC
The DNA here is from genome assembly GCA_021814735.1 of Chloroflexota bacterium. GTDB lineage: Bacteria > Chloroflexota > Limnocylindria > Limnocylindrales > CSP1-4 > JAJYNJ01. The sequence continues at coordinate 7,357 of JAKAHX010000041.1, forward strand.
TCCAGGCTGCCGCGGGCGAAGTCCACCGCCCAGTGCCCGATCGCCTCGATCTCGGCACGCTGCTCCTCGGTGATCCCCTTGGTCATGCCGCCGGGCACCGCGGTCGCCGGGTGGACGCCGCGTCCGCCGATGATCTCCACCACGCGGTGGCCCGAGCGCCGTGCCTGGATGACCTGCCCGCCGATCTCCAGGCCGACCTTGCGCACCACGCCGAGGATGCTGCGCTCGGCCAGGGGGGCGTCCGGCCCGACGATGAAGTCGGGGCCGCCGAGTGCGTAGAAGTGGGTGGTGTGATCGGTGAAGTAGAAGCCGCTGTAGAGCAGTTCGCGCAGCAGCCGCGCGGGACGCGGCGGCGTGACGTGGTACACGGCGTCGGCCGCCTTCGCGGCCGCCATGTGGTGCGCCTCGGGACAGACGCCGCAGATCCGGTTGGTGAGGACCGGCATCTCCTCCACCGGTCGGCCCACGCAGAACCGCTCGAACCCGCGCAGCTCCGGGATCTGGAAGTAGGTGTTGGCGACCTCGCCCCGCTCGTCGAGGAAGATCTCGATCTTGCCGTGGCCCTCCAGGCGGGTGATCGGGTCGATGGTGATGCGCTGCATGGTGGGCGTCCTGCTCTCCATCACGGCTTCCGCTCCTCGGCCCAAGCCGCCCTGCCCGCGCGCAGCAGCGATTTCGCCAGGTTGAAGCGGTAGAACTGGCCGGCGGGATCGGGCAGGCCGTCCAGGACCCGGTCGATCGACGCGGGATCGCTGGCGTCCACCACCGAGGCGAAGGCGGAGAGGAGACGCGCGCCGAAGTCGACCACGCCCTCCGCCGGCCCGTAGCAGCCGATGCACTGGGCGCCCGCCTTCGGGCACAGCGCCCCGCACCCGTCGCGCGTCGCGGGCCCGTTGCAGGGGATCCCCTGCTCCAGCAGGCAGAGCGTCGGATCGAGCGTGGCGACCTTCTGGATGCGGGTGAACGACGTGATCTGCTTCGCGTGCCGCTCCCGCGGGCACTCGTCGCACACGGTGGAGTGTCCGGCTCCGATCGTGGAGCCAGCCGGCGGGAGCTCGGCGCGACCGGCGAGGGCTGCCATGGCGAGGTCCATCACGGCCGCGATCTGGTGCGGCTCGGGCGGGCAGCCGGGCACGAAGTAGTCCACCGGCACCACCTGGTCGAGTGTCCGCACCGTTGCGCTGAACGCCGGCAGGTGCAGCTCGCCTTCCGGCACCGTCACCCGGGGCTGCGGCCGCACGTGCTCCGGGTTCTCGGTGGAGACCGACTCGTAGGCGGCGTCGAAGATCTCGGTCCGGCTCGAGAAGTTGGCCAGTCCGGGAATGCAGCCTTCGCCGGCGCAGGACCCGAAGGCGACCAGGAGGCGCGACTTGCGTCGCAGCAGACGCGCCATCTCCTCGTTCTCGCTGTTGCGGATGCTGCCGCTGAAGAGCGTCAGGGCAATCGACCCGTCCGGCATCGCCTCGACGTCGCGATACTTCGCGTCCATCGCGACCGGCCAGAAGACGACGTCGAACGCGGCGTCGATCTCCAGGATCTTCTCCCCGGTGTTCAGCACGGCGATGTCGCACCCGCCGCACGAGGCGGCCCAGTACATCGCGAACCGCGGCTTCCCCGCGGC
>JAKAHX010000042.1:0-4504 GCA_021814735.1 Chloroflexota bacterium
ACCACGCCGCGCGCACCCGCGGCGAGCAGCTCGCGCGCCACCATGCCGGCCTCGGCCGGCGACGTGGCGACGCGGCCCGGCGGCACGGGCAGGCCGGCCGCGGCGAGCAGCTCGCGCGCATGGAACTCCTGGAGCTTCACGATCGACCACCGCCTCCAACGCGAACGGGGACGCCTGACCGGCGCAGCATAGCCTGCCCCGGCCGGCACGACAGGGATGCGGCCACGGGCCCCGTGACGCGTGGTCGCGTGGCTAGAATGCTCGGATATGGCAGGTCACGCCCGAGCCCGCTCCGGCATTGCGCCCGAGGGAGATCCCGGGACGTGGCAGGGAGCGGGTCGGCGACCACGGCCCGCGTTCCGGCCGGTCCATCGTCCGCCGGCCTGAGGCCGGACCGTCCGCACACCTGGAGGCGCCATGCTGCTCCGGTACCGTGCACGCGAAGGGATGCTCGCCTGGGCGTTTCACCGCATCAGCGGTGTCGCCATCTGGCTCTTCGTGGTCATCCACGTCGTCGACATCTACCTCGTCGGCGGCGATCCGAAGGCCTACAACACCCTCCTCCAGGTCTACTCCAGCACGCCGGGCCGCATCGTCGAGGTCCTCCTCGGCGCGGCGCTGCTCTACCACGCGCTCAACGGCCTGCGGATCCTGATCATCGATCTCTGGCCGGTGATGACCGTCTACCACCGGGCGCTCTGGTACGCGAGCTGGGTGATCTTCGTGGTGGTGGGAATCCCGGGCGCCGTGATCATCCTGCGACCGGTCATCGGGCCCGCCCTGGGCATCGGCGCGTAGGAGGGCGGCGAGATGGTGACGATCGATCCCCGCACCGCGGGCCGCAGCCGCCCCCAGGGCAGCGGGTTCGAGCTGTTCGTCTGGTACCTGATGCGGATCACGGGCGTGCTGCTCTTCGTGCTCGCGCTCGCGCACTTCAGCATCATGCACTTCGTCTTCGACCCGTCCCAGGAGAACGCGTCGTGGATCGCCGCGCGCTGGGGCAGCCTGGCGTGGCGGGTCTTCGACTGGACCCTGCTGATGATGGTGCTCTTCCACAGCTTCATGGGCGTGCGGACCGTGATCGGCGACTACGTGCGCGGCGCCCGTGCGCGCCTGCTGACGATGTCGACGCTCTACGTGGTCGCGGTCGTGCTCTTCGTGGCCGGGACGGCAGTGGTGCTCACCCTGCCGGTGGTGGCGTGACGATGGACGCGCCGGTCATCCACGAGTTCGACACGGTCATCGTCGGCGCCGGCGGCGCCGGCCTTTACGCGGCCCTGGAACTTGCCCGCGAGGGCGTGCCCACCGCGGTCCTCTCCAAGCTGTACCCCACCCGCTCCCACACGGGCGCCGCGCAGGGGGGCATCTGCGCGGCCCTGGGCAACCAGGAGGAAGACCACTGGGAGTGGCACATGTTCGACACCGTCAAGGGTGGCGACTACCTGGTGGACCAGGACGCGGCGGAGATCCTGGCTCGCGAGGCGATCGAGACGGTGATCGAGCTCGAGCACCTCGGCCTGCCGTTCAACCGCACCGAGGACGGGCGCATCGACCAGCGGCGCTTCGGCGGCCACACGCGCAACTACGGCGAAGCGCCGGTCAAGCGCGCCTGCTACGCGGCCGACCGGACCGGCCACATGATCCTGCAGACGCTCTACCAGCAGTGCATCAAGCACGACGTCCGCTTCTTCGACGAGTACGCGGTGGTCCGCCTGCTCGTCGAGGAGGGGAGTGCCCGGGGCGTGGTCGCCTACCGCATCGCGGACGGGAGCCTGCACGTCTTCCGTGCCAAGGCAGTGATGCTGGCGACGGGCGGCTATGGCCGGGTCTTCCGCATCACCTCCAACGCGCACACGCTCACCGGCGACGGCATGGCGCTCGCCTACCGGGCGGGCATCCCGCTGGAGGACATGGAGTTCTACCAGTTCCACCCCACGGGGCTGGCAGGGCTCGGCGTGCTCCTTTCCGAGGCCGCGCGCGGCGAGGGCGGGATCCTCCTCAATGGCAAGGGCGAGCGGTTCATGGAGCGCTACGCGCCCACGCTGCTCGACCTGGCCCCCCGCGACGTCGTGAGCCGCGCCATCTACAACGAGATCCGCGAAGGCCGCGGCGTGGACGGCAAGGACTACGTCTGGCTCGACGTCCACCACCTGAGCCGGGCGGTGATCGACGAGAAACTCCCGGACATCACCGACTTTGCGCGCATCTACCAGGGTGTCGAGCCGTACACGCAGCCGGTTGGCATCCAGCCCACCGCGCACTATGCGATGGGCGGCATCCCCACCGACGTGACCTCCCGCGTGGTGATCGACGACCGGAACACCGTGGCGCCCGGGCTCTACGCGGCGGGCGAGTGCGCGTGCGTGAGCGTCCACGGCGCGAACCGGCTGGGGACCAACTCGCTCCTGGACATCCTGGTCTTCGGGCGGCGTGCCGGGCGCGACATGGCGCGCTTCGTCCGCGAGACCGACCTGCCCGACCTGCCCGCGGATCCCGCGGAGCCGGTCCGGGCCGAGCTCGACGAGCTGCGATCTCGGAAGGAGGGAGAGCCGCCGGCGCAGATCCGGCGCGAGCTGGCCGACGTCATGATGGACGACGTCAGCGTCTTCCGGACCGACGAGACGCTCCGCCGGGCCCAGCGGGTGGTGGGGGAGCTCCGCCAGCGGTACGCGCGGGTCCGCGTCCAGGACAGCGGCGCGCGGTTCAACCTGGACCTCCTCGAGGCGCGCGAGGTGGGCTATCTCCTCGATTGTGCCGAGGTCACGGTGACGGCCGCGCTGGCGCGGCAGGAGAGCCGCGGCGGGCACTACCGCGAGGACTTCCCCGAGCGTGACGACACCAACTGGCTGAAGCACTCGCTCGCCAGCCGGACCGACGCCGGCCCGGTCCTCCGCTACAAGCCGGTGACGATCACGCGCTTCACGCCGAAGCCGCGCACGTACTGAGAGCGGGAGCGCATCGCATGCAGGTCAACCTTCGCATTCAGCGCTTCGACCCCGAGCACGACACGGCGCCGCGCTGGCAGGAGTACCAGCTCGACGTCGACCCGATGGCGCGGGTGCTCGACCTCCTGCACATGGTGAAGTGGGAGCAGGATGGGTCGCTCACCTTCCGCCGATCCTGCGGGCACGGCATCTGCGGCTCGGACGCGATGATGATCAACGGGCGCAACCGGCTCGCCTGCAAGATCCGGGTGGACCAGCTCGGGCGGAAGATCTCGGTCTCGCCGCTGCCGGGCCTCCCGGTGATCAAGGACCTGGTCGTCGACATGGACGGGTTCCTCGCGAAGTACCGGTCCGTCCATCCGTACCTGGTGAACGATCAGCCGGCGCCCGAGCGGGAGCGACGACAGTCGCAGGCCCAGCGCGCCGTCTTCGACGACACCACCAAGTGCATCCTCTGCGGCGCCTGCACCTCGTCGTGCCCGTCGTTCTGGGCACGGCCCGGCTACGTGGGGCCGGCGGCGATCGTCAACGCCCATCGGTTCATCTTCGATTCGCGCGACGAAGCGGCCGAGGAGCGGCTGCAGATCCTCTCGGACCGTGACGGCGTGTGGCGCTGCCGGACCATCTTCAACTGCGTGGACGCCTGCCCGCGGGGGATCAACATCACGAAGGCGATCCTCGAGGTGTCCGGCGCCATCGTGGAGCGGACCGCCTGAGCGGGGGCCGGGCTACCGGGGGCCGGGCCTCTGCCGGGGGGCGCGACGCGGGGCCGTCCGGGCCCACCGACGTTCCGCCCGGAGCGCCCTCGCCGGGAGAGCGCGGCGGGACACCTGCCACCTATCCGCGGCTGCTCATCCGGTCCGACGGCGCTGCCCGCGGCAACCCGGGACCCGCGTCCTGCGGTGCCGTGCTCATCGACGCGACGCGCCCGGACGCGCGCGATCCCGATGCGCCACCGCTGGCGGTCATCGCGCGCCCCCTGGGGATCCGCACCAACAACGTGGCGGAGTACGCGGGAGTGGTCCTGGCCCTCCGTCTCGCCAGGCGGCTGGGCGCCCGCGAGGTGGACCTGGTCCTGGACTCCAACCTGGTCGTGGAACAGCTGAACGGGCGCTGGCGGGTCCGCGACGCCAAGCTCGCCGGCCTCCACGCGGAGGCGCGCGAGCTGCTGGGCGGGCTGCAGCGCTGGAGCGCCGTCCATGAACCGCGCAGCCGGAACCGGGCGGCGGACGCGTTGGCGAACCTGGCCCTGGACGACCCGGCCGCCGCTGCCGACACGGAGCGGCGCTACCGCCGTGACCTGGGACTGGAGAGGCACGGCTGAGGCAGCTCCCGGGCGGCAGCTGAGCGGCGTGGTCGACGAGCCGGCCTGTAAGCCGAGTTCTGTGTCGCGGGAGACCCGCGACGACGGTCATCCATCTTGGCACGGCGGTTGCCCGCCGGCTCAGAGCGGCCTACCCGAGGGCTCGGTGACGCGCCTGCGCCGGGACGGATCCCGGCATCGCCCTCCTATTCGGCCTTGCTCCGGGTAGAGCTTGCCGCGTTTCACCCCGACCCTC
>JAKAHX010000042.1:4604-8862 GCA_021814735.1 Chloroflexota bacterium
CGCGCGGCGTCGAGATCGCCGAGCGGGATCGGCACGGCACGATCCGGGTACAGGCAGTCCACCGCGTACACGGGCGTCGCGCCGCGGCGGGCGATCGAGAGCCGGCGGAACGTGCAGCGGCGCAGATGGTCGCGCTGGAGCGCCCCCGCCGCTTCGATGGCCCGCTGCTCGAGTGCCATGACGATCCCTGCCGTACCTCCGGCGACGGAGCCTATCACCGGTTGCATCTCCCTCGCACTCGCCGTTTCGTACTACGCGTGGCTCGCCGACCGGCGCCCCCGCCTGCCGACCGGCGCCCCCGAACAGCGCCCCGCGCGACGCCCCCGGCCGTTCCTTCCGCGATGCCTCCGGCCATCGACCCGCGCGATGCGCCCTTGCGGCCTGTGCCGCCGACCCTCGCCAGGCCCGTCGCACGCCGCCCCAGGACGCGAGTACCGCCACTGAAATGGTCCGCTCACGCATTGACGCGCCCGGGTCGGTGTGTATGATGCTAGCAAGTGGCGCCAAGTGGCGTAAAGTGGGGCGAAGCGGGGAATCGGAGAGGCGCGGACGGTGTTCATCGGCGAGTACCGGCACACCATGGACGACAAGGGTCGTGTCGCCGTGCCCGCCCGGTTCCGGACGCAGCTGGCCGAGGCGCCCGTGGTTACGCGGTGGCTCGACTCCTGCCTCGCGGTCTTCCCGAGGGCGGAGTTCGAGCGGCTCGCCGAGCGTGTCGCCGCCCTGCCCCTGGGCGATGCCAGCGCGCGGACCTTCCGCCGACACGTCTTCGCCCACGCGTTTGAGCTCGAGCTCGACCGGCAGGGGCGCGTGCTGATCCCGCCCTCCCTCCGGGAGTGGGCCGGGCTCACCAACGAGGCCGTGATCGTCGGCGGCCACGATCACGTCGAGCTATGGGCGCCGGAGGCCTGGGCGTCCTACAGCGCGGCCATGTCCGCGCCCGAGGTGCTCGCCGAGCACCTCCAGGGCCTTGGGTTCTGATCGTCGTCGCGCATCTCCGGGATCCGGACGGGATCCGTCCCGCGGGACCCCGACAGTGGAGGCAGGGCACGTACCGGTGATGGTGGAGGAGGTCATGCAGGCACTCGCTCCACGTCCGGGCAGCCTCCATGTCGACGGGACCTTGGGGGGCGGTGGGCACGCCGTCCGGATCCTGGAGGCCATCGCGCCGGATGGCCGGCTGCTGGGGATCGACGCGGATCCCGAGGCGATCGAGCGCGCCGCCCGGCGCCTCGCCCCATTCGGAGCGCGCGCGGTCCTGCGGCAGGCCAACTTCGAGGAGCTCGCGGAGGTGGCGTCCGCGGCGGGATTCGTGCCCGCCGACGGCGTGCTGCTGGACCTCGGCCTGAGCTCGTACCAGCTGGCAGACAGTGCGCGCGGCTTCAGCTTCGGGGCGCACGGCCCGCTGGACATGCGCTTCGACCCATCCAGGGGCGAGCCGGCGGCCGCGCTGGTCGAACGGCTGGACGCGCGCGAGCTGGCCGAGCTGTTCCGGCGCTACGGGGAGGAACCATACGCGGGCCCGATCGCACGCGCCATCGTGGAGGCGCGCTCACGCGGCGGGCTGGGCACGGCGGACGCGCTCGCGGACGTGGTGGCACGGGCAGTCCCGGCCCGGTCGTCGGGTCGGCGCCGCGTGCACCCAGCCACGCGCGTCTTCCAGGCGCTTCGGATCGCGGTCAACCGCGAGCTGGAGGTGCTGGAGATCGCCCTGGCCGCTGGGCTCCAGATCCTGCGACCCGGCGGGCGAATGGTGGTCCTCACGTACCACTCGCTCGAGGACCGCATCGTCAAGCGATTCTTCGCCGCGGAGCGGCGCGGGTGCGTGTGCCCGCCCGAGCTCCCGGTGTGCGTCTGCGGGCACGCGCCACGGATGCGCCCGGTGGCCGGCACGCCGGCCACGCCGGACGCGGCGGAGGTGGCGGCCAATCCGCGGTCGCGGAGCGCTCGGCTCCGGGCCGCGGAACGTCTGGCGGCATGACGGTATCGACCGGCTCGAACAGAGGGGAGGGGACGAGATGAGCAGGGGGCACCAGCAGCACCGGCGGCGGACCTACGGCCGTCGGCAGCACGAGCTCCGGGAGCGACACGACCGGCTCGACGCCGAGCTGGTCGAGGAGCGGCGGGCGGCCGTGTTCCTCGACCTCGGTCCGGTGCCCGAGCGGATCGTCGGCCTGGCGCAGACGGGCCGGCTGCTCGGGTGGGCCGAGGGGCTGGCCTGATGGCCGTCGCGGACGGGACGCGCTACTACCCGCTGCGCGCTCCCGCCCTGCCCAGGCGGCGCCAGGCCGCGCGGGTGCGCGCGGGGCGCCGGGCCAACCGGGTGGGGCTTGCGATGGCGGCCATCCTGGTCGCGTTCCTCCTCGGCCTCTTCTACCTGACACAGACCGTCAGCGTGGCCGCGACCAACTACGACATCGACGGGTTGCTCGCCCAGCGCGATCACCTGACGCAGCAGATCCAATCGCTGCAGGGGGACATCGCGACCCTGGGGGCGGAGATCTCCGTCACGGCGCGGGCCCAGGACCTGGGCCTGAGCCCGCTCGGGGCGCCGCTCTGGGTTCGAGGTCGATAGCGACCCATGCTGGGACGGACGGACCGTCGTGGCCGCCTGCTCGCCGTCCTCGCGGTCTTCGTCCTGCTCTCGACGCTGGCCGGAGCGCGGCTGGCGTACTGGCAGGTAGCCGCGCACGACGAGCTCGTGGGCCTCGCGCAGCAGCAGCTCGAGCGCCCGGACGTGCAGCCCGCCACGCGCGGCTCCATCTACGACCGGACGGGCGTGCTCCTCGCCACGACCGTCTACCGTGACCAGCTGATCGCTTACCCGGACCAGATTCCCGCCGCGGCCCAGGGGAGCACGGTGTCCACCCTGGCGGGCATCCTGGGGCTCGACGCGAAGGGGACGGCCGCCCTTGCCGCGCAGCTCGACTCCAACTCGGCCTACACGGTGCTGGCGAGCGGGCTGACCAGTGCCCAGAGCCAGGCCATCCAGGCCGACCTCGACAGCGGGTCGCTGACCGAGCTCAGCCTGGTGCCCCAGCCCGTGCGGGTCTACCCGAATCCCGGCGGGGCCCCCGACACGACCCTGGCGAGCCAGCTCCTGGGCTTCGTCAACGACGCGGGCCAGGGTCAGTACGGGATCGAACAGCGCTACCAGTCGCTGCTCGCCGGGCAGCCCCGCGTGGTGATGGCGGAGCGTGACGTGGCCGGCCGGCCCATCGCGGGCAGCGAGGTTGTCACGAACCCCGGCACGCCGGGCGAGGACTTGCGGCTGACGCTGGATGCGGGGCTGCAGCTCGCGGTGGAGAAGGAGCTCAACGCCGCCTGGATCGCGGACGATGCGACCAGCGCCAACGCGATCGTGATGGATGCCGCCAGCGGCGCCGTGCTGGCATGGGCGAGCGAGCCCTCCTACAACGCGAACGATTACCAGACCGTGGCTCGCCAGGCGCCCGGAGACTTCGTCGATCCACTGATCAGCAGCGTGTACGAGCCCGGCTCGGTGATGAAGATGTTCACCGCCACGGCGGCGATCGGGCGCCACGTGGTCACGCCCACCACGCTGATCGACGACAGCGGCGTGATGCAGGTGGGCCCGGTGCAGATCGCCGACGCGGACCGGCGAGCGATGGGGATGATCCCCTTCCAGGAAGTGATTGCCTACTCGCGCAACGTGGGTGCGGCGCGCGTCGCGCGCATGCTCGGGAGCAGCGTGAACAGCGCCTCGGCAGCGCTCTACAGCACCTGGACGCAGATGGGGATCGGCCAGCTCACGGGCGTGGACCTCGCCGGCGAGCTGCCCGGCCTGGTAACCAACCCGGCGGTCACCCCCTGGACTGCCGTGGACCTGGCCAACCACTCGTTCGGCCAGGGTGTTGCCGTCACGCTCGCGCAGCTCGCGCGTGGGTATGCCGCGATGGTCAACGGGGGCTACCTGGTGCAGCCGCACATCGTGTCGGCGATCGGCGACCGGCCGGCGCTGGTCGCGGCCCCGAAGCAGGTCATGAGCCCGGAGCTCTCCGCGACGCTCACCAGGATCATGCGCTACACGGTGACGAGCGTCCCGTGGTACGCGGCATGGACGCTGATCCCTGGCTACAACGTGGGGGGCAAGACCGGCACGGCGCAGATCTGGGACAGCCATACCGGGAACTGGATGTCCAACTACTTCGACTTCTCGTTCATCGGCTACCTGGGGCGCCAGCGCCCGGAGCTGATCATCGCCGTCGAGATCACCCATGGCCGCCCCGACATAGAT
>JAKAHX010000043.1 GCA_021814735.1 Chloroflexota bacterium
ACGAACTGCGGGGCCTTCCACGCGGGCGCCGTCTGCGGCGCCAGCACGACCGGCTCCTTCATCGCGGCCTCGAAATCGGCCACCGTGTACTGGTTGCCGGTGATGGGCAGAGGCAGGCGCTGCTCCATCAGCTGCAGGTAGTAGTTGCGTCGCTGCACGATGGGGCTGTCCGCCGGGACCACCAGCTTGCCGTCCGGCTGCAGCGTCGCGTTGCGCACCAGGTCGTAGTCGGTGGGTGACTGGGGAATGGCGGCCAGGATGACGGCCTGCGCCAGTGTCAGCTTGTCGAGCGGGACCCCGAAGTAGCTCTTCGCGGCGGCAGCGATCCCGTAGCTGTTGTTGCCGTAGAAGTTGCTGTTCAGGTAGTCCTGCATGATCTGTTGTTTGCTGAGCGTCTGCGTCAGCCGGATCGATTCGATGATCTCCTTGATCTTCCGCTCGATCTTCCGGTTCGGGTCGGCCACCAGCGCCGGGTCGAGCAGCCGCGCGCGGACGAGCTGCTGGGTGATCGTGGAGGCGCCGCGCTGCTCGCCGGCCAGCGTGTCGCGGATGGCGGACAGGATCCCCGCCGGGTCGAAACCGCTGTTCGACCAGAAGGTCTTGTCCTCCACGGACGTGGTGGCATCGATGACGACCCCGGGCACCTGGTCGTACTGGACCACCTGGCGCTGCTGGCTGCCGAAGGTGGCCAGCTGGACGCCGTTCCGATCGTAGATGACCGATTCCTGGTTGAACTGGAGGTTGTCCAGGATGTGCGGGTCGGCGAGTCCCTGGCTGAAGTAGTTGTAGGCGGCGAGCGCGCCGAGGAATCCGACGAACCCGACGATCAGGAGCGAGGCGAAGAGGAGCAGCGGCAGCGTCACCGCGAGGCTCGGCCCGGTACCACCGCCGCGTCCACGCCTGCCGCCGTTGAGGCGCCGTGCCTGGCGGCGAGTGACGCTGGTCTGCATGTCGCCGGGCACTCTAGCATACTCAACCCCGCTCCCAGCCTTGCATCGCCCTTGCCGCAGGTGACCGTCGCCGATGCCAACCATGACCGATCTGCTCGCCGAGCTTCGATGGCGCGGCATGCTCCAGGAGATGACCGAGGGTCTCGAGGCACGCCTCGCGCGGGGGCCCATCGCCGCCTATGTCGGGTTCGACCCGACCGGCGATTCGCTGCACGCGGGCCATCTGATCCCGATCTTCGGCCTGCTCCACCTGCAGCGCGCGGGCGGCCGCCCGGTGGCCGTGGTCGGCGGCGGGACCGGGATGATCGGCGACCCGTCCGGCCGGAGCGCCGAGCGCAACCTGCTCGACGAACCGACCCTGGCCGCCAACGTGGCCGCGATCCGTGGCCAGCTCGAGCGCTTCCTGGACTTCTCGTCGGCGGAGCACGGTGCCCGCTTGGTGGACAACCGCGAGTGGCTGGGCCGTTACGGCCTCATCGAGTACCTGCGCGAGATCGGCAAGCACTTCAGCCTGGGCTACATGCTGTCCAAGGACTCGGTCCAGCTGCGGATGGGGGCCGGGATCTCGTTCACCGAGTTCGCCTACATGACCCTGCAGGCCACCGACTTCCTGCACCTCTATCGAGACCACGGCGTGGAGCTGCAGATGGGCGGGGCCGACCAGTTCGGCAACATCACCGCGGGGCTCGAGCTGATCCGCCGTGTCCTGGGGCCGGCGCCGGATGGCACGCCCCGGGCGTTCGGGCTCTCGTTCCCGCTCCTCACCGCGCCCAGCGGCAAGAAGTTCGGCAAGAGCGAGGGGGGCGAGACGGTCTTCCTGGCAGCACACCGGACCTCGCCCTACGCCTTCTACCAGTACTGGCTGAACGCGGACGACCGCGACGTGCCGCTCTTCCTGCGGACGCTCACGCTGATGTCGCGCGACGAGGTGGAGGCGCTGGAGGCGGACCACGCGGCCAGGCCCGAGCAGCGGCGCGCACAGCGCGCCCTGGCGTTCGACCTCACGTCCCGCGTCCACGGTGCGAGCCAGGCGGAGCTGCAGCGGCGCGTCTCCGAACTGGCGTTCTCCGGCGAGCCGCTGACCGACCCGGAGGTCCTCCAGGTCCTGCACGACGACGCGGGAGGGTTCGAGTTCGGTCCTGAGGTCGCCACCCTCTTCGACGTTGCCCTCCAGAGCGGCCTCTTCGCCTCCCGGAGCGAGCTGCGCCGGGCTGTGTCGCAGGGCGGCGTCTCGGTGGACGAGGTGCGGGTCGAGCGGGCGGACGATCCGGTCGGAGCGCCCCTGGCCGGGCGGTACCACGTGGTCCGGCATGGCCGCCGGCGGCTGGCGGTGGGACTCCGGCGCCCGTAGCGTCTTCGACCCGGGGCCCGGGAGGGCCGTCCGGGACGTCAGGCCCGGTGGCGCCGGCGCAGCACCCCGATCACGGCGGCCGGTGGAAGGTCGCGCTCCGCGCACAGCACCAGGACGTGGTAGAGCAGGTCAGCCGTCTCCGCGGCGAGCAGGGCCTGCGTCCGCTCCCGGAGCGCCGGTTCGCTGGCTCCGTCGCGACCGCGCGCCGTCTCCGCGTCGTCCCTGGCCGCCAGGAGCACCTCGGTGGCCTCCTCGGTGACCTTGCGGGCGCAGGCGTCCACGCCGCCGGCCAGGAGACGCGCCGTGTAGGAGCGCCCGGGGTCGGCGGCGTCGCGGCGTTGCCTGATCGTGGTCCACAGCGTCTCCAGCCACGCGAAGTCCTGGAGCGGCGCCGGGTCCTCCACCCGCGGGCCGCCATCGAAACAGGAGCGGGCGCCCGTGTGGCACGCGGGGCCGGCAGCATCCACGCTGACCAGCAGCGCGTCCGCGTCGCAGTCCAGGGCCATGCCCCGCAGCCGGAGCACGTTGCCGCTCGACTCGCCCTTGCGCCAGAGACGATCCCGGCTGCGCGAGTGGAAGTGCACGAGGCCGGTGGCCAGGGTCGCCGACAATGCCTCGGCGTCCATGTACGCCAGCATGAGCACCGCGCCGTCGGCCGCGTCCCGCACGATCGCGGGCGCCAGGCCATCGGGTCCCCAGCGCACGTCGCGCGGATCCACCAGCCGGTCCGCCGGCACCGAGCCGTCGCCCCGATCGCTCGCCTGTTCCATCGCGCCACCCGGTCCTTCCGTCATCGCGCTGTTGCCCTCCGTGGCCAGTCGTCCTCCGGCACCAAGCGGACCGGGATCCCGGCCGCGGCCATGGCACGCTTGACGGCCGCGATGCCGTGCAGCTCCCGGTGAAAGATCGACGCCGCGAGCACCGCATCCGCCCCGCCCTCGAGCACGGCCGCGACCAGGTCCGCCGGGCTCCCGGCCCCGCCGGAGGCAACCACGGGCACGGAGACGGCCCGGCTCACGGCGCCGAGCAACGCCAGGTCGTAGCCCGCACGGGTCCCGTCGCGATCGATCGAGGTCAGCAGGATCTCGCCCGCCCCGCGCTCGGCGGCCTCGACGGCCCAGGCCACGGCATCGCGACCAGTGGCCACGCGGCCGCCCTGCACCACCACCTGCCAGGCGGGACCATCGCCGTCCGCGCCGCGGCCGGCCGAGGTGTCGGCGGCGTGCCGTCCGGGGTCACCCGCCGCTCCCGGTCCGCGCGTGCGCCGCGCGTCGATCGAGACCACCACGCACTGGCGTCCGAACCGCCGCGCGCACCGGTCCACCAGTGACGGGTCCGCGACCGCCGCGCTGTTGACGGCGACCCGGTCAGCCCCCGCGCGCAGGACCGCCCGCATGTCCGACACGGAGCGCACGCCACCCCCGACCGTGAGCGGGACGAACGCCTGCCGGGCGGTGCGTTCGACGGCGCCGAGAAGGGTCGCGCGACCCTCGACCGCCGCGGTGATGTCGAGGAAGCAGATCTCGTCGGCGCCCTCCCGGGCGTAGCGCGCCGCGAGCTCCGCCGGGTCACCCTCGTCCACGAGGTCGAGAAACCGCGTCCCTTTGACCACGCGGCCGTCGCGCACGTCCAGGCAGGGGATCACCCGCCGCAGCAGCATCAGTCCGCCGCTCCCCGGCGGCCGGCCGGCTGAACCCCGTCCCGCGGACCGTCGGGCGCGCCGCGGCCGGCCGCGACCGGCCCGTCGATCGGGATCGGTCGGCCGCCCGGCGCCTCGCCCGCCACGATGTCCAGCACGTTCGCCAGGACGTGCAGCCCCTCCGGGCCGGACTTCTCCGGGTGGAACTGGACGCCGAGCAGGCGTCCCGCGGCCACCGCGCTCACGAAGCGCCCGCCGTGCTCGGTGGTCGCCACGACCACGCCGCGGTCGACCGGTGCCGGCGCGTAGGAGTGGACGAAGTAGAAGGGAACCCGGCGCGGCAGCCCGTCCAGCAGCGGGTGGGGCACCAGCGTCTCGACCTCGTTCCATCCGACATGGGGGAGCCGGGGCGCGGACGGGATCCGCCGGGTCTCCCCCGGGATCCAGCCGAGACCGTCCGAGTCGTCCTCCTCCGATCGCTCGAAGAGCAACTGCATCCCCAGGCAGATCCCCAGGTACCACGTGCCGCCGGCCACGGCCCGTTCCAGCGCCCCGGCGAGCCCGGCCCGGCGAAGCCGGCGCATCGCAGGTCCCTGGGCTCCCACGCCCGGCACCACCACCAGGTCCGGGCGACCCACGTCGCTGGCGCGGATCGCCGGGTGCACCTCGGCCCCGAGCAGGGTGAGCGCCTGCCCGATGCTCAGCAGGTTGCCTGCACCGTAGTCGACCAGCGCCACCGAGACGCTCACGGGGTCGTGGAGCCGGCTGCGCCGGCCTCTCCCCGTCCGGCCGCCAGGCGCCCCAGCGCGCCCTTCGTGGACGCCACCCCGGCCCGCCGCGGATCGGCCGCGACTGCCGCGCGCAGGGCCCGCGCCAGTGCCTTGAAGGCCGCCTCCGCCACGTGGTGGTCGTTCGCCCCCCGGGCCTGCAGGTGGAGCGTGATCCCGGCCTCGCGCACGAAGGACTCCAGCGCGTGGGGGATCAACTGCGTCGGCAGCGCCCCGACCCGGTCGGACCGGAAGGCCAGGCCGAGCACCGCGTACGGTCGCCCGGAGCAGTCAACCACCGCCTCCGCCAGCGCCTCGTCCATCGGCACCCGGGCCTCGCCGAAGCGCTGGATCCCCGTGCCATCGCCCAGCGCGGTGCGGAACGCCTCGCCGAGGGCCAGCGCCACGTCCTCCACCGTGTGGTGCTCGTCCACCTGCAGGT
Source organism: Chloroflexota bacterium (assembly GCA_021814735.1). Taxonomy (GTDB): domain Bacteria; phylum Chloroflexota; class Limnocylindria; order Limnocylindrales; family CSP1-4; genus JAJYNJ01. The sequence goes on from JAKAHX010000043.1 coordinate 5,150, forward strand.
CCCCGGCGGCCTCCACCTCGAGGTCGAAGAGGGCGTGGTGCGCGAGCGAGGCGAGCAGGTGGTCGTAGAAGCCCACGCCCGTGGCCACGCGCGCTGCCCCCGTGCCGTCGAGGTCCAGGCGCACGCGGACGTCGGTCTCACGGGTCGCGCGCCGCACGTCCGCGACGCGCACGCCGGTCCCGGTCATGGCTCCTCCCTTCCCGGCCCGCGCCCGATCGCCGCCAGGAGACGATCGTCCTGGTCCGCGGTGCGCACCGTGATCCGGAGGAACCCGCGCAGCGCGCCGGAGTCGAACTGTCGCGGCACCAGGCCGTGCCGGAGCAGGCGTTCGGCAGCCTCCGCGGCGCCGCCGGGCGACCCCGCGTCGAGCAGCACGAAGTTCGTGACGCTCGGCGGCACACGCCAGCCGAGATCGGCCAGGCGCCCCCGGAGCCGCTCCCGCTCCGCGGCGATGGCCGCGACGTTCGCCAGCGCATGCTCGGGCGCCCCGAGCGCCGCCGCCCCCAGCGCCGCGGAGATGGTCGCGATGCTCCCCGGCGGACGGATGGCCGCCAGCCTCGTTGCCAGTGCGCGGCCGGCCACCGCGTACCCGACCCGGATCCCCGCCAGCCCGTACGCCTTGGACAGGGTGCGGACCACCACCAGCCCCGGGATCCGCTCGATCTCCTCGACGACGCTCGCCCCCGCGAACTCGCGGTAGGCCTCGTCCACCACCAGCACCGGCCCGCCTCCGGGCGCCGAGGCCATCGCCCGCAGGAGCCGCAGGAGCTCGGCGGTGCGCTCGACCGTCCCGGTCGGGTTGTTCGGATCGCACAGCCAGACCAGGTCCGCGCCGCGGGCCGCGCGCAGCAGCGCGTCGCCGTCGAGCGCGAAGCCGGTCGCCGCCGAGCCGCGGGGCACCTCCTCCAGGCGCGCGCCACGCTGCCGGGTGAGCACGCCGTACATCGCGTAGGTGGGCGAGGCGGCCACCGCCCGCCCGCCGGGGGAGAGGCACGTCCTGGCGGCCAGGTCCAGCACTTCGTCCGCCCCGGCACCCACCACGATCCGGTCCTGCGCCACGCCGAGACGGCGGGCGATCGCGTCGGTGAGCCGCGCATAGGTGGCGTCGGGGTACTCGTTGAGCCGCGCGCTCTCGGCCGACGCCCGGATCCAGGCGGGCAACTCCGGGGGCGTCCGCGGCGACGTGTTGGTGTCGAACCGGATGACCTGCGCGGGATCGAGGCCATACGTCCGGGCGACCTCCTCGTCGCTCGCTTCCCACTGGTAGCCGACGGGACCGCTCTCCACCAGCGGGTCGGCCCGGTGCACGGCGCTCACGACGCGGACCCTCGGAACCGGATCTCGACCGCGCGGCGGTGCGCGATCAGTCCCTCCGCCTCTGCCACCGCCGCGACCGCCGGGGCGATGGAGGCCAGGCCCTGCCGGTCCACGACCTGCGCCTGCATCCAGTGTCCGAAGTCCTCCACCGAGAGCGGCCCATAGGCCCGGGCGAGCCGGCCGGTGGGCAGGACGTGGTTGGACCCGGTCGCGTAGTCCCCGGCGGACTCGGGCGCATACGCGCCGAGGAAGACGGAGCCGGCGTGCCGGATCCGGGGCAGGAGGGACTCGGCGTCCTGCACGGCCACCGAGAGGTGCTCCGGCGCGTACTCGTTGACGAAGGCGATCGCGTCGTCGAGGCCATCGGCCACCACCATCAGCCCCGCCGATCCCAGGGAGGCGGCAAGGAACCGCAGGCGGGGCTGGGTCGGGAGCTGCCGGTCCAGCTCTGCCTGGACCGCATCGGCCACCGATGTGTCCACCGCCACCAGGACCGCCGCCGAGTCCGGCCCGTGCTCGGCCTGGCTCAGCAGGTCGGCGGCGACGTGGGCGGGATCCGCGGTCGCGTCAGCAAGGACGAGCACCTCCGACGGGCCGGCAGGCAGGTCGATGCCGACGTCGCCCAGGACCTCGAGCTTGGCCGCCGTCACCCAGGCATTGCCAGGACCGACGATCCGGTCGACCGGGATCACCGTCCGCGTCCCGTAGGCGAGCGCCCCGATGGCCTGGGCGCCGCCCATCACGTAGTACTCGTCGATCCCCAGGAGCCCCGCGGCGCCCAGCAGCACGGGCGACACGCGCCCGTCGCGACCGGCCGGGCTGGCCACGGCGACGCCGCCCACGCCCGACAGCCGGGCGGGCACGACGCCCATCAGCAGCGAACTCGGATAGGCAGCCTCGCCGCCGGGGACGTAGATCCCGACCCGGTCCAGGGGGCGCCAGACACGCCCCACCCGGATCCCGGGGGCGACGTCCACCCACTGCTCGGCGGGCGGCACCTGCTCGCGATGGAAGGCGGTGATGTGCCGTTCCATGAGCCGCAGCCCGTCACGCACGTCCGGGTCCAGTGCCTGCGCAGCCCGGCGGAGCTGTTCGACGGGGACCCGGATCGGGGCCGGTGTCCCGGGGGGAGCGTCGGGCGCGAGTGCCTCGGTCCACGCGCCCCCGTACTCGACGCCGAAGCGCTGCAGGGCCTCGTCACCGCCCTCGCGGACCGCGCGCACGATCTCCCGCGCCGCCGACCGCAGATCCGCGCCAGTCCCCGCCGTCCGGGCCACCAGCGAGCGGCGGCCCTGCGGCGTGACGTCCCGCAGGTGGACGCGCCGGAGCCGCACCGACTGCGGCGCAGGCCCGTCGCCTGGGTTGACCGCCATCCCCGTCACGGGACGAGCAGCTCGATGGGGAGCACCAGGATCCCCGAGGCCCCCGCGGCCCGCAGGCGTCCCAGCAGCCCCCACACCTCGTCCGCGCCGACCACCGCGTGGACCGCCACCATGTCGGGCCGGGCCAGCGGCACGACGCTGGGTGACCCGAGCCCCGGGAGCAGCGCCTCGATCTCCGGCAGCGCCGACAGCGGCGCGTTCATCATCACGTAGCGACGCTCTCGTGCGTCCACCACCGCCTGCAGCATGGTCACCACCTCGGCGGCCGGTCCGTCGGCGCCGGGGTTCGCGACCAGGATCGCCTCGCTCGAGAGGAGCGTCCCCACCGAGCGGAGGCCGTTGACCAGCAGCGTCGAGCCGGTCGACACCAGGTCCACGATGGCGTCGGCGAGCCCCATCCGGGGCGCCACCTCCACCGCGCCGCTCAGCGGGACCATCTCGACCGGGATCCCGTGGTCGCGGAAGAAGCGGGTCGCGTACGAGGGGTGCGACGTTGCCACGCGGCAGCCGGCCAGGTCCTCCAGGCGCCGGGCCGCTGAGCCGGAGGGCACCGCGGCATCGAGACGGCACCGTCCGTAGTGGAGCGACGCCCGCACCTCCAGCCCACGGCCGGACTCCGCCAGCAGGTTCGTCCCGGTGATCCCCATGTCCGCGACGCCGTCTCCCACGAACTCGACGATGTCCTCCGTCCGGACGAACAGGATGTCGAGCGGAAAGTTCTCGCAGCGGCTGACCAGCGAGCGCTCCCGCGCATCGAAGACCAGGCCCGCGTCGCGCAGCAGTGCCAGGGTGGGCTCGAGCAGCCGGCCCTTGTTGGGCACGGCCAGACGAAGCGGGGCGGTCACGGGCGGCTCTCGCGAAGCCCGGTCGCCCTCGGCCCGGCCGCGAC
>JAKAHX010000044.1 GCA_021814735.1 Chloroflexota bacterium
GCCCAGCACGCCGCGATGCACCCGAGCTTCACGGAGTACCAGCAGCGGACGAGCCGGGTGATCCCGGTGGTGGCGCTGGAGCGCATCGGGTAGCGGCCGGCCCAAATCGCTGCGTTGGCGACACGGCGTCGGCGTAGCGTCGGCCTCGCCACGCGGGCGGAGACGCCGTGGCGGAGGTGCCGGGATGCCGAAGGATCACGCGGGACACGAGCATCGCGAGCGTCACGCCCCACCGCCGCACGACCAGGGCACCCGGACCGAGGCCACCGGGGCCGCGGTCGGCCCGGCCGGGATCGCAGCCGCCACCGGCGGCCCGGTCGGCGTTGCCGGCGCCCTGGCGCCAGCCGTTGCCACCGGCAGTCCACCTGCCGACGAGACGCCCCAGGGGGCGCACATCCACGGTCGCCGCGAGTGGCTGGACCGCAGGACGTACGAGACCGAACTGGCCCGTCTGCAGGTGGAGCTGGCGAAGCTGCAGGAATGGGTCAGGGCGCAGGGCCTGCGGGTGGTGGTCCTCTTCGAGGGTCGCGACGCCGCCGGGAAGGGCGGCGTGATCAAGTGCATCACCGCGCCGCTCAATCCCCGCTACGCGCGGGTGGCCGCACTCGCGGCCCCGACGGAGCGCGAGCGCACGCAGTGGTACTTCCAGCGCTACGTGGCGCACCTCCCCTCCGCCGGCGAGATCGTCCTCTTCGACCGGAGCTGGTACAACCGCGCCGGCGTCGAGCGGGTGATGGGCTTCTGCACGGAGGACGAGTACCGCGAGTTCCTCCGCTCGTGCCCCGAGTTCGAGCGGATGCTGATCCGCTCCGGGATCATCCTGGTCAAGTACTGGTTCTCGGTGAGCGACGAGGAGCAGGAACGGCGCTTCCAGGACCGCATCGCCGACCCGACCAAGCGCTGGAAGCTCAGCGCCATGGACCTGGAGTCACGCGCCCGGTGGGTGGAGTACTCGAAGGCCAAGGACGAGATGTTCGCCTCCACCGATCTCAAGCAGTCGCCCTGGTGGGTGGTCCCGTCCGACGACAAGCGCCGGGCGCGTCTCAACTGCATCCACCACCTGCTCTTGATGATCCCCTACCAGGACCTGACGCCGGAGCCGATCGTGCTCCCGCCCCGCCAGCCGGACGGCGGCTACGTGCGGCCGCCGATGACCGACCAGACCTTCGTCCCGCAGGTGTACTGAGGTCGAACCGACGGATCCGGCGGAACTCGTTGCGCCCGTGGCGCCGCCTTCACGCCACCGGCGTGCGGCACCCGACGCAGCCCGCGTGGCGGGGGCGGCCGCCACAATGTGGACGCCCGCTGCAGAGGATGGAGGCCGCCGTGGAACAGGTCCTGGGACCGCGCAAGAAGATCGGGCTGGTCGCCCACGACAACAAGAAGGCCGACCTGATCGAATGGGTGAAGTTCAACCGGCAGATCCTGATGCGCCACGACCTGGTGGCGACCGGCACGACCGGGTTGCTGCTGGAGGAGGAATTGGGGGTCGGGATCCACAAGCTCCAGAGCGGGCCGCTGGGCGGCGATCAGCAACTCGGCGGGATGATCGCGGACGGCGAGATCGACTTCCTGGTCTTCTTCTGGGATCCCCTCGAGCCCCACCCGCACGACCCCGACGTGAAGGCCCTCCTCCGCATCGCGGTCGTCTGGAACATCCCGATCGCGTGCGACCGCGCCTCGGCCGACTTCATGATCTCCTCGCCACTCATGGAGAGCGCCTACCAGCGGCGGGTGCCGGACTACCAGACGTACCTGGGCCGCTACGCGGCCCAACCCTGAGCGCACCGCAGGCGATGCCGCTCACCTCGGCCGCCTTGCGCTTCGCACGCTGGCGCCCCATCCATGGCGTCCCGCCGACACGGGCCCCGCGCCCCCGCGACGGCACCCGGCCCGGGTCCGCGCCGTGCCGTTGCCGTCAGGGCGCGGATCGTAGGGCGGCCAGCACGTCCGCCGTCGAGCGCACCCGGCCGATCTTCGGGAAGACGCTGCGGACCGTGTGCTCGTGATCGTCCGCGCTGCGGGCGGACATCGCGTCCTCCACGAAGACCTGCTGGTACCCACGCTCGTACGCGTCCCGGGCCGTGCTCTCCACGCCCACGTTCGTGGAGATCCCGGCCAGCAGGATCGTGTCTACGCCGCGCCGGCGCAGCTGGAGGTCCAGCTCGGTCCCGTAGAAGGCACCCCATTGGCGCTTGGTGATCACGATGTCACCCGCCGCCGGACCCAGCTCGGGAAGGATCTCGGCCCAGTCGGCCGGCTGCGGTGCAGGGGTCCAGAGCGGCGTGTCCGTCAGCGGGTGCAGCGCGTCGCGCCGATCCGCTGACGGCGTGACCCGCACCAGGACCACGGTGCCGCCGGCGGCACGCAGCGCGCGGGCGATCTCCGCGGTCCGGGCCACCACGTCCGACGCGGCATGGGGAGCCACGGGGCCGGCCGCGATGCCGCGCTGGAGGTCGATCGAGACGAGCGCCGTCCGCGCGGGATCGAGCTCGAGATCCATGACATCAGCCTCCGGTCAGGTGCCCCGGGGCCGCTCCTCGGTGTCGGGAGGCGGCCCTCCGGGGCGGTAGCCCGGCATCACCGCGCCGGGCGCGCGCCCCCCGTGGCCCTCACTCTAGCCCGAGTGACGACCGAGGGCCCTCGTCGGCGGGCCGCACATGCCGCCGGCCTCGCGGAGCACCAGCGGGCAGCACCGTGGCACCCGTGCGGCCATCGGCCCGGGCTCGCGCCCCTCAGCGCACCGCGTACCGCTCGAGCGGGGACCAGACGCTGTTCGCGTTGGCAGGCGTCGGCAGCGCGATCGCCCGCACGTACCAGCTGCCGGCCGTCCCGAAGCTGACCGGCAGCGTCGCCCGACCGGCGGCGTCCGCCGTGACCGTGGCCTCCCGCCGCAGGATCCAGGTCCGGCCCACGAGCTGGTAGACGCGGTACAGGACGCGCCCGGGCGCGAGCTCCGGGCGGGCGGGCCGGACCAGCGTGGTGAACGTCACCGTGGTCCCGCGTGCCACCGCGCGCACCGTCCCGGCGTTGTCCGGCCGGAGCAGTGCCAGCTGCCGCACGAGCACGCGCACCGGCGCACCGGTGACGGCGGCGAGCTCCGCCGACCCGTCGAAAACCGCCCGGAAGAAGAGGTTGGTGGCCGGCCGCTCGCTCCAGGTGGCCGTGCCCTGGCGGTCCGTGGTCAGGTCGGCCGCCGTCGTCCAGTCGACCCCGTCGGTCGATCGCTGCAGGTGCACGACCTGCCCGGCCACCGTCCCACCGGAAGCCGGCGGGACCAGGTGAACGGAGAGCTGCGCGGGATCACCCCACCGGATGACGGTCGACGCCGCTTCCAGGGTCAGGGTCGGCGCCGCGGGCGCGGCCACGAACGGCGTCGAGGCGGCCGCCGGGAGCCCCGGTGCCGTTGCCACCAGGACATAGCCCCCTCCGGCTGGGCTCACCGAGCAACCGTCGAACGTGGCGATCCCGGCCACCGCCGCGCGGGTGGCTCCGCCCTGGCACGTGAGCGCCGCACCCTGGGGTCCCGCGCCGATCGCGAGCGTCACCATGGTCGTCGCACCTGCGCCCGTCGTCACGGTCTGGCCCGTGTCATCCACCACCGTCACGGCGGGAGCCGTGCTCAGGGCCATCCCCGCCGTCGCGGCGGACGGCTGGGCGGTGAAGCGGAGCAGCGCGGGCACACCGGCTCCACCGACGCCGCCCGTGTCAGCGCCGACGATGGTCACGTTGGGCCCGTAGTAGGTCATGAGGATCTGGGCGGCGAGCATCCCCTGCTCCGCGCACTGCATGGCGCTGATCTGGAGCAACTGCCAGCCGTTGGCGTTGGCGCCGCAGGCCACATCGCTGCCGGCGTCGTAGTGGGCGGCAAACAGCGCCCCCGACTTCAGCATCGAGATGCCCCAGGTGTCGGTCACCGCGGCGATCTCGGATGCGGACGGGGTGTGCGTCTCCGGCGCATAGACCTGGTCCATCGAGTTGTCCACGACGTCGTAGCAGGACCCGTCCGCGGCGGTGCCCCCGCGCCAGTTCATGGTCCAGTACCACGCGTACTGCTTCACTGCCACAGCACCGGCCTTCAGCGCCTCCACCGGGTCGCTGGCACCCCACTCGGCCGCCATGACCACGTTCACGTAGTCCTGGAACGGCACGGTCTGCACGGTCCCGTCCGCGGGCCCGGCGGTGCGCAGCACCCGGATCGTCTGGGGCGGCGTGGTCTGGCTGGTCCAGCCCGTGCACCCGGACGCGGCACGCGCCAGCGCTGGCCCGAGTCGCACGACGAACCCGGAAGATGGCCCCATGCCCGCGGTGCCGGACCCGATGGGGATGGCGACCAGGCCCCCCAGCAGGGTCACGCCGACGAGCGCGCCGAGGACCGTGCGCGCGAGCCGGCTGCGGTGGTGACCGATGCGGCCGATCGACCGTCGGGCTCCTTGCACCGCCTGCAGCCATCCCTTCGCGGAGCCGCTGCGCGCGGCGGTGGATCGCGCGCCGTGCGGGATCCCGTCGTCTCCGGGCATGACCGCCCTCCTATGCGTTGGCGAGCTTGGCCTCGAGCTGCTCGACCTTGTCGAGCAGCGCGTTCATGGCCTCGTCCTGCGCCTTCAGGTGCTGCTGGATCTGCTCGGCTTCGTGGAAGGTAGCCTCCGCGTCACGGTACGTCAGGTCGGCACGCTTGTCCGCCGTGCGGCCGATGATGTTCTGTCCCACCATGATCACCGAGAGCATCACCAGCTGGATGAAGGTCTGGCTGACCCACTGCACCAGGGTGAGCATCCCGCCCTGCACCGCCTGGGGCAGCACCACCAGCGCCAGCACCGCGAACGCGTACGCACACCACATGGTGCCGACCACCGTGGTCAGGATCAGGGCCACGCGGCCGTTGAACCCGACGTGTTCGTCGGTCGATTTCGGCGGCCCGCTCTTCTTCCGCTGGGCGATGTGTGGGTGAGGCTGGTGCTCGAAGCTCACGCGCATCCCGTGACCCCTTTCGGAAGGTGCCGCCGGATCCGCCGGCGCGCAGGCCCCATCATCTACGAAGCGCGGATCCTTCCGCAGGACGACCGCGGGGCCGGGACCTGGCGCGGCCACACGCGCCGGTGGGTCCACACGGCGCGCTCGCCGAGCCGATCCGCCGCGGCGAGCTGGTCCACGCGGCGAGCTGGTCCACCCAGCGCCGGGCCCGCCACGCGGCGGCGAGCTGGTCCACGCGGCGGCGAGCTGGTCCACGCGGCGCTGGGTACGCCACGCCGCTCCGGTCCGCTGCGGCGCCGGCCGGCAGCCGGATCGTGGATCAGCCGTGCACCGCCGCCCCGAGGAGCGCCCCCACGGCGTACGTGACGATCGCGGCAGCGGCACCCAGCGAGGCCTGCCGCAGCCCGCTCCACAGCGGCTGCCGGTGGGTGAGCCGGCTGACCCCCATCCCCACCGCGAAGAGCGTGCCCACGGCAAACACGATGCTGAGAGGGAACGCGAGCACGGGTCCGACTACGAGGTACGGCACGAGCGGGACGAACGCTCCGCAGGAGAACGCCAGGAACGAGCCAAGCCCCGCGGAGTAGGGCGATCCCATCGTCTCGGCCGACAGGCCGATCTCCTCGCGGACGAACGTGTCCAGGGCCCGCTCGGGATCCGCCAGGATCCGATCCACGATCAGGTCCGCCTCCACGACCGAGAGCCCCTTGGACGTGTAGATGTCCACGAGGATCGCGCGCTCCTGTTCCGGCGTGTGGCGGAGCTGATCACGCTGCAGCTCCACCTGGTAGTCCAGCAGCTCGCGCTGAGACCGCACCGAGACGTACTCGCCCACGGCCATGGAGAACCCGCCGGCGAGCAACCCGGCGATCCCCGCGACCACCACGGAGTGCGGGTCCTCGCGGGCGGCCGCTGCGACCCCCATGATCAGGCTCAGGTTGGCGACGAGGCCGTCCGTCGCCCCGAAGACGACAGGCCGCACCACCGACGCGCCACGCGTCTCGTGGGGGCTGGTCGGCCGCGCAAAGGCGGCGCGCACGCGATCAGTAACGCTCACCACCGCGGTGTCCTCGAGGACTGGATTTCCGTCATGATGCCCCACCCCGCGGGGCGCGTCCGGATCAGCCTGCCAACGCCCTGCCAGGCTTGGCGACCCGTCAACCACCAGGGCCATCTGTCGTGTTTATCCTGGGTCTATTGACATGACCCCGCCACGCGAGCACCATGCGCGCCAACTGGCGGGAGGCCTAGACGCGCGCGTCCCAACCCGGTCACCCGGATCGCGCCGAGCCACTGGTGAGTCCGGCCCGCTTGGAGTGCCGGGCTCGACCGGCGCAGCCGGCGAGCGGGCAGGGGGGTTGCACTGTGCCTTCCGGACGTCTTGTTCATGTCGTGGGCACGCTGGGTGGCTCGGTCCTGATCGCGGCCGGCGCGATGGCGGGCGCCCCGCCAGTGGCCGCGGCCGGCTCCACGCTCTACGTCTCCGCGTCGGCCACGGCGGGGGCAGCGGACACCTCCTGCGCGACCGCGGCGTACTCGACCATCAACGCCGCCGTCGGTGCCGCATCCGCCGGTGACACCGTGGTGGTCTGCGCAGGCACCTACACGGAGGACGTGGCGGTCGGCAAGGCGCTCACGCTGAGCGGTCAGGGCGCGACCATCGACGCCAGCGGGCTCGACAACGGCATCAAGATCACGGCCTCCAACGTCACCGTGATGGGCTTCACGGTCGAGAACGCCACCGGCGAAGGGATCCTCGCGCAGCAGCCCAACCCGGTAAAGGGACCCATGGTCCAGGGCCAGCAGCTGTACACCGGCGCCCCGATCACCCACGTCGTCATCAAGCACAACGTCGTCGAGAACAACGACCAGGGCGGGCTTCCCGCGAACGCGGGCACCACCACCTACCAGGAGTGCAAGGCCAGCGGACCGATCCCCGGCGACTGCGGCGAGGGGATCCACCTCTGGAGCGTCGCGTACTCCCAGGTGATCCTGAACACGGTCACCGGCAACGCGGGTGGAATCCTGCTCACCGATGAGTTCGGGCCGACGCACAACAACCTGGTCGCCGGCAACGTCGTCACCGACAACGCCTACGACTGCGGCATCACCCTCCCCTCCCACAACCTCGGGCGAGACCCGCAGACCGGCAAGTTGACGCCGGCGTTCGGCGGCGTCTACGCGAACGTCGTCCGCAACAACGTCGTCCTCGACAACGGGCTCAAGGGCGAGGGTGCAGGGATCCTGATCGCCGCACCGGCGCCGGGCACCGCGTCGTACGCCAACGTCATCGAGGGCAACGCGATCTGGGGCAACGGTCTCTCAGGCGTGACGATCCACAGCCATGCCCCTGGTGCGTGGGTCGGTGACAACGTGATCAGGGACAACATGATCGGCACCAACAACCTGGGCGGCGACCCTGACGTGACCCCGACCAAGGACATGGCGACCACGGGCATCCTGGTCTGGTCCGCCGCCACGCCGACGCCGGTCACGATCTCCGGCAACACGATCTACGGCAACTGGTACGGCATCTGGATGAACTCGACCGTCCATGCGCCCGGCGCGCGCGCCCGCAATTCCTTCTGGTCTGTCAGCACGTACGTGCGCGTGGCGTAGTTACCAGCGGGGCCTGTATCGTTGGCAGGTGCCTGACCCGATCGATCCGCTCCTCCGGATCCCGGCCGCCGACCTCGCCGCAGCGGTCCGCCGCGGCGAGGTCTCCGCGGTCGAGGTGACGGAGGCGGCGCTGCGGCGGATCGAGGCGCATGCCGGCGGCCACGCCTTCATCACCACCTGCCCCGACCGCGCCCTCCGGCGCGCGGCACGCCGACCCGCGGGCCCCCTGGCCGGGCTCCCGCTCGCAGTCAAGGACCTCTTCGACACCGCCGGCCTCCGCACCACCTACGGCTCGTCGATCTTCGCCGACCACGTGCCGACCCGGACCGCCCACGCCGTCCGCACGCTCGAGGCGGCGGGTGCCATCGTCGTCGGCAAGACCAACCTCCACGAGTTCGCCTGGGGCGTCACCAGCCAGAACCCCCACTACGGCACCGTGGCAAACCCCGCCCACCCGGGTCGCGTCGCGGGCGGGTCCAGCGGCGGCACCGCGGCCGCGCTCGCGGACCACCAGTGCACCATCGGCCTGGGCACCGACACCGGCGGCTCGGTGCGAATCCCGGCTGCATGCTGCGAAGTGGTGGGCTTCAAGCCCGCCTTCGGGCAGATCCCGGTCCACGGCGCCTTCCCACTGGCGCCCTCGTACGACACGGTGGGCCCCATGGGCCGCACTGTGGCCGACACCGCGCTCGTCTTCTCGGTCCTGTCGGGGAGACCTGTGCCGCCGCCCCGCCTGCGGGGCCTGCGCGTGGGCGTGCTCGCGCCCACCGGGGCCGAGGCGGACCTGGAGGCACTCGGGGCACGGGTCGAACCCGCCAGCCTGCCCCCGTTTCCTGACGAGCTGATGGCCCTCTTCACGGCCGAGTGCGCGATCTCGCATCTCGACCGGTTCCCCCGGCTGCGCGACCGGTATGGGGCCGATCTCCAGCAGAAGCTGGAGGCCGCGCAGCGCGTCCCCGCGGTCGACTACCGGCGTGGGCTGCTCGCACTGCCGGAGGTCCGCCGACGCGCACAGGTGAGTCCCGCGGTAGACGTCGTCGTGAGTCCGACCATCGCCATCGAGCCGCCCCCCGACGACTGCTGGGAGCCGGACGTGCGGGTCCCGCTCACGCAGTACAC
>JAKAHX010000045.1 GCA_021814735.1 Chloroflexota bacterium
TACCGAGCCGGCGATGCGCCCGTCGGACGCGACCAGCAGCACGGCTCCCTCGGGTCGCGGCGATGACCCGAAGGTCCGCACCACCACGGCGCGACCCACGGCGACGCCGTCCGCGCGCCACGCCGCCAGGGTCCCGGCCAGCTCTCGCATCCCGCCCTCGGGGTCAGCGCGCGTCGCGCGGTGCGAGCGCCTCGAGCACCAGGCGGACGATCACCGCGCCCACGAGCGCGACCACCACGGCCGCGAGGAACCCCTGCGGGTCGCCGAACGCCAGCTGGCGTCCGATGTACCCGCCCACGATCCCCCCGAGCACGCCGACGAGGATGTTGGCAAGGCACCCGCGCGCTGCCCGCCCGGGGACCAGCATCCCCGAGAGGGCCCCGGCGATGAAGCCGACCACGATCCATCCCACGACGTCCATGTCGAGCATGCGCGTCCCTCCGCGACGTTCCCAGAGTGTAGCCACCTGGCCGCTTCGATCGGAGGACCGCCGTCCCGCGGGACCCGCCAAGACCGCCGGAACCTCCGGAAAAGCGGAAACGGCGTGGTAGCATCCCGCGCATGACGCGCGGGGCCGTCCTGAGCAGCGCGACGATGAGGTTCCGTCCATGGCAACCGTGACGTTCGACCACGTGTGGAAGCGCTACGGCGACGTGGTCGCCGTGAGCGACCTCAACCTCGACATCCGCGACGAGGAGTTTCTGGTCCTGGTGGGCCCCTCGGGCTGCGGCAAGACCACCAGCCTGCGCATGATCGCGGGCCTCGAGGAGGTCAGCGAGGGCATCCTGAAGATCGGCGATCGCGTGGTCAACGACCTTGCCCCCAAGGACCGCGACGTGGCGATGGTGTTCCAGAGCTACGCGCTGTACCCCCACATGAGCGTGCGGGACAACCTCTCCTTCGGCCTGAAGCTGCGCAAGGTGCCCAAGCCCGAGATCGAGCGGCGGGTCCAGGAAGCGGCCAAGATCCTCGACCTGGGGAGCCTGCTCGACCGCAAGCCCAAGCAGCTCTCCGGCGGCCAGCGCCAGCGCGTCGCCCTGGGACGGGCCATCGTCCGGGAACCCGCGGTGTTCCTGATGGACGAGCCGCTGTCGAACCTCGACGCCAAGCTGCGCGCCCAGACGCGGGCCCAGATCCTGCGCCTGCACCAGCGGCTTGCCACCACCTTCGTCTACGTCACGCACGACCAGATCGAGGCGATGACGATGGGCAGCCGGATCGCCGTGATGAGCGCCGGGGTGCTCCAGCAGGTGGGCGCGCCGCAGGAGCTCTACGACCACCCCGTCAACAAGTTCGTGGCAGGGTTCATCGGGTCGCCGGCCATGAACTTCATCGACACGACCGCCACGCGGCGGGACGGGTCGGTCTCGCTCTCCAACGGCACCTTCACGTTCGTGGTCCCCGACCGGCTGCGGGACGCGGTGCTGGGCATGAGCGGCGACAAGGTGACGGTGGGGATCCGTCCCGAGCACCTCGAGCTCGGGGAGGCCAAGCCGGGCGACGCCACGCTGCGCGCCACCGCGGACGTGGTGGAGTACCTGGGCGACGAGGAGCAGATCCACCTGACCGCGGGCGAGCAGGAGATCATCGCGCTCGTCAGTTCGTCGGCGCGGGTGCGTCCCGGCGACGTCCTCGACCTGCGGGTCTCCATGGACCGCCTGCACCTGTTCGACGACGCGAGCGGGCTCTCCCTCACCAGTCGCCAGCTCGTGGCGGCCTGAGCGGAGGCAGCGCGGGCCCCTCGTGCAGCGGACTGGCCGGATCAGCTGATCCGGCGTCGACCGCCTGACTGGGCGTCCCGGGTCGCGATCCGGCCCGACGGAGTGGCTCCCGCGCGTCGTGCGGCACGGCCCGACCCCGGGCGACCCCGACGACGCGGCCGTGGCGTCCGTCGCGTCGCACGCCCGGGCGCGCGGTTGCTTCGGCGCGCCGTCCGACCCCAGGAGATACGCGGCCGTTCGCCGGGATCAACGCGGCCGCAGTCCTTCCGCCGCGATCAAGGCGACCGCTCCGACCGGCGGCGCGATCGCGCCAGTCGCGGCACCAGCATGGGCACCCGCGCCGCGTAGGCGAGGTACGACTCCCCGACATACGAAACGAGCAGCCGCTCCTCCAGGCGGCAGCGCTCGACGACGGCGGGCACCAAGAGCGCGCACCCGAGCGCCAGGATCCAGCTGGCCAGTGCCAGCGCGCCACCCGCCCAGAGCAGCAGGATCGACAGGTAGAGCGGATGGCGGACGAGGCCATAGGCGCCGCGTGTCACGACCTGGGTGTCCGGCCGCACCTCGGCCGCCGATGCGAGGTGGTGCCCGATCGACCGGATCCCCCACATCGCGAGCGCTCCTCCCCCGGCCAGGACCAGGATGCCGAAGGCCTCGAGCATGGCCCCGGGTCGCCCGCGGATCGCCAGGGTGCCGTCCTTCGACCATGCCGTCCACGCGCCGAGCAGGACGAAACCGCCGATCCCCACGAAGTTGACCGCCGCCAGGGGCCCGGTGTGGCGCACGATGGGGCGGGGCCTCGCGGCGAGCCGCTCCCGGCCGAGCTCCGCCAGCCCGAACAGGCCCAGCAGCACGGCCGCGGCCCCGACGATCGCGCGGGCGAACAGCTCGAGCTCCGTCTCCACGACCGGGCACGCTAGCACGCGCTGCGGGACGAGCCGCACGGGGAAACCGTCGCGCCCGGGCCATGGATCGTCGGACAATCGAGCCCGCCGCGACTGCGACGGGCGGGGCACGGCCGCCGGCGGGGTCCGTCAGCCGTGAGCGGTGCGCAATTCTCGCGACTGCCGCCTGGGCGACGCCGCCCGCAGGCGTGCCGCGGCGTCCTCGGCGGTGAGGTCCCGCTGCGTCTCCGCCAGCATCTCGTAGCCCACCATGAACTTGCGCACCGTGGCGGAACGCAGGAGCGGCGGGTAGAAGTGGGCATGCAGTTGCCAGTGGTCGTGGTCGTCCTCGTCGAAGGGCGCCTGGTGCCAGCCCATGGAATACGGGAAGGGCACCCCGAAGAGGTTGTCGTAGCGCCGGAGCAGGTCGATCAGGCCGGCAGCCAGCGTACGCCGCTGCGCCTCGTCGAGGTCAGGCAGGCGAAGCACCGCGCGCTTCGGGACCACCAGCGTCTCGAACGGCCACACGGCCCAGAACGGGACGAGGATCAGCCACTCCTCGTTCTCCACCACCACCCGGGGGCTCGCATGCTCCTGGGCCGCGTACGCCAGCAGCATGCGCGTCCCGTGCCCGGCGAGCCAGCGGCGCTGCGAGGCGTCCTCGCGGGCACCCTCCACGGGGAGCGCCGTGCCCGCCCAGATCTGTCCGTGCGGATGAGGGTTCGAGGCGCCCATCGCCTCGCCGCGATTCTCGAAGACCTGCACCCAGCGATACGTGGCGCCGAGCTCCTCCGTCTGGTGCGCCCACAGGTCCACCACCCGGCGCACCTCGGCCTCGCTCATCTGAGCCATCGTCAGGTCGTGCCGGGGCGAGAAGCAGATGACCCGGCAGGTGCCCGGCTCGCCCTCGGCGATCAGCAAGCCCTGCTCGACACGCTCGGCGGGCGTGTCCGGGCGCAGTGCCGAGAAGTCGTTGGTGAAGACGAAGGTGTCGGTGTAGGGCGGGTTGATGTCGCCGCTCGCACGCGTGTTGCCCGGGCAGAGGTAGCACGTCGGGTCGTACGCCGGGCGGTGCTCAGGCGGCGGCGTCTCCCGGCGCCCCTGCCAGGGTCGGCGGGTGCGCTCCGGGGAGACCAGCACCCACTCGTCCAGGAGCGGGTTGAACCGGCGGTGGGGGTGCGAGAGCACCGAGCGGGCGCGGCCCCCCGGCGGTTCGACCGACGGCCGGACGGCGACGATGGCGCGGCCACCGGTCACCTGGCGCCTCCTCCTCGACCCTGCATCGACATCGCGCCGCGCTCCACACCCGCGGCTGCGAAACCGGCAGCGACGCGCTCGTCGCCCGCCGCGACACCCCGCCCATCCCCTGCACCGGGCGTCTCACCGGGCGTCTCGAGGTGCCCTCCGGGCGCCGGTCCCCCGGGCTCGGCGAGGATCAGCCGCCGCACGTGCGAGGCGAGGATCTCGCGAGCATCCTGGGCGAGGCCGGCGTCGGTCACCAGGATGTCCGCCTGGTCCAGGCGCGCGAACGAGCTCAGCCCGACCACGCCCCACTTGGTATGGTCCGCGGTCACGACCAGGAGCCGCGCTGCCTCGACCATGGCCCGGTTCGCCTCGGCCTCGAGGAGGTTGGGCGAGGTGAAACCGGCGCGCACGTCCATGCCGTGGACGCCCATGAAGACCAGGTCCAGGTGCACCTTCTGCAGCACCGAGACCGCGAACGGCCCGACCAGCGCGTCCGAGGGCGTCCGCACGCCGCCGGTGAGCACCACCGTCTGGCCGGCACCATGCCCCTCCCCGAGGACATCGGCCACGCGGATCGAGTTCGTCACCACGGTCAGGCCGGGCACCTCGGCGAGGCGCCGCGCGATGGCGTAGGTGGTGGTCCCGGCAGAGATCCCGACCGCCACGCCAGGGTCCACCAGCGCGACGGCTGCCTCCGCGATCGCCTCCTTCTCCGCCTGCTGGAGCGCCGACTTGGTCGCGAACCCGGGCTCGAAGAGTGCGCTCCCCGGCACCGCGGTGGCGCCCCCGTGCACTTTCTCGATCAGGCCCCGCGCGTGCAGGAACTCCAGGTCCCGGCGAATGGTCATGTCCGAGACGCCGAGTTCCCGGGCGAGGTCCGCCACCCGGACCGCACCGTCCTCCCGGATCCGTTCCAGGATGCGCGCCTGTCGCTGTCGGGCTAGCACCTGCGCGACCCTCCGCGGCCGCCGACCGCGGGCAACCAGGTGGCCCGCCTCTCCGCCACGACCCCGTCGCACCTCAGCTTCGTGTGTCGTTCCAAGGATGCACCCGGACCCAACATAAGTCAACGGAAACGATAGGAGACTGCGCGCGATCCTGTGCGAAGCCTTGACATCGGCGGGGTCACGGACGGACAATCCGCGCGGGTCTGTCGTTTTCTGTTGGGGACGCACGAAGAGGAGGCGCGATCGATGGCCAGCTCAGGCGATACCCCGCGCGGACCGGCGCTGCCGGATCCCGGGACGACCCAGCTATCCCGGCGGACCGTCCTCAAGGGAGTGGCGGGCGTCGCCGGTCTCGCGGGTGTCTCGGCATTCCTAGCGGCGTGTGGCGCGGGGGCTACCACTGCCCCGACCAAGGCCCCGGCGGCCAGCGCGGCCCCCGGCGGCGGCGCGGCCAGCGCCCCGCCTCCCGCGGCCAGCGCCACCGGCCAGGTCACCGTCGGGAGCAACAACTCCGACCCCGCCCCCAAGAAGGGCATGGAGTTGATCAACGCCGCGTTCACCCAGGCGACGGGCATCGCCGTCCAGATGAACACGGTCGACCACAACACCTACCAGGACCAGATCACCTCCTACCTGCAGGGGACCCCGCAGGACGACTTCCTCTGGTTCTCGGGGCACCGCATGCGGTTCTTCGCCGACCAGGGCCTGGTTACCCCGATCGACGACGTCTGGTCCTCCGTCAAGAACAACTTCACGAGTGCCTTCGCGACCGCCGTGACCGGCAATGACGGCAAGGTCTACGGGATCCCGATCGACTACTACCCCTGGGCGGTCTTCTACCGCAAGAGCGTCTTCCAGCAGCACAACTACCAGATCCCGACCACGTGGGATCAGCTCATCACCCTCTGCCAGACCATGCAGAAGGACGGCCTCATCCCCTTCGCCTTCGGCGACAAGGATGGCTGGCCGGCCATGGGCACGTTCGACATCCTGGACCTTCGCCTGAACGGGTATGACTTCCACATCGGCCTGCTCACCGGCAAGCAGAAGTGGACGGACCCGAGGGTCACCGCGGTCTTCGACCAGTGGAAGAAGCTGCTGCCGTACTGCGACTCGCAGTTCGCGGGCCTGACCTGGCAGCAGTCGGCCGACAAGCTGATCCAGAAGAAGGCCGGCATGTATCTCCTGGGCCTCTTCGTGTCGCAGGAGTTCACCGCGGCCGGCAGCCCCGCGGACCTCGCGGACCTGGACTTCTTCGCGTTCCCCTACCTGGGGACGCAGTACGACGCGGAGAAGGCGCTGGACGCCCCGATCGACGTCATCATGATGAGCGCCAAGTCCCGCACCCTGCAGCAGGACATGGCGAACGCGAAGGCCTACCTGGACTTCTGGTCCAAGGGCTCGACCCAGCTCATCATGTTCAAGCAGGGCACCGGCCTCATCCCGACGGCCAACGACACGGATACGAGCGGCTACTCGGCGCTCGACAAGAAGGCCGTCCAGATCGTCAGCGAGGCCAAGAAGATCACGCAGTTCCTGGACCGCGACTCGCGGCCGGACTTCGCGGGCGCCAACGGCATGCAGTCGTTCCTCGCGAAGTTCCTCGCCAATCCGAACCAGAACCTGATGGCGCTGCAGACGACGATCCAGAACTTCTGGGATTCGCTGCCGCCCGAGACCTGAGCCTGGCTCGCACGGCATCGTGGCCGATCCCCGACCGGCAGACGCGGTTCCCGCCCCCACCTCGGACGTGGGGGCGGGAACGCGCGTCTCCGCGGCGGTGCGCCACCGCTACAGCCTCCTGACGCGCCGGGACAAGCTCATCCTGACCCTGATGGTCGGGATCCCGACCATCCTCGACCTGGTCTTCATCTGGGCACCGACGATCGCCTCGGTGGGCCTGTCGTTCACCAACTGGCGGGGCATCGGGGCGATCACGGCACAGAACTGGGTGGGCCTCCGGAACTACACGTTCCTGTTCACCCAGTACCTGTTCTTCTGGCCGGCCGTCGAGCACAACCTGATCTGGCTCATCTTCTTCGTGTGCATCGCGACGCCGTTCGGGATGTTCCTCGCCGTCCTGCTGGACCGCGACATCCGCGGCAGCGCCATCTATCAGAACGCCTTCTTCCTGCCGGTCGTCCTGTCGCTCGCCGTGGTCGGGTTCATCTGGGAGTTGCTGTACGCGCCCGGGTCGTCCGGCCTGATCGACGGCGCCCTGGGCCTGACGTCCCAGACCAACGCGATCGACTGGCTGGGCACCCCCGGGCTCAACCTGTGGGCGGTGCTGGTCGCCGCGAGCTGGCGCCAGGTCGGCTACATCATGATCCTGTACCTGGCGGGCCTGAAGAGCGTGGATCCGACGCTCCGCGAGGCGGCGGCCATCGACGGCGCCAACGAGTGGCAGACGTTCTTCCGGGTGGTCTTCCCGGTGATGGCACCGATCAACACCGTCATCCTCGTGGTGACCGTGATCGAGTCGCTGCGCGCGTTCGACATCGCCTACATCATCAACCACGGCAAGAACGGGCTGGAGCTGCTCTCCACACTGATCACCAACAACTCGATCAGTGAGGCGAACCTGATCGGGTTCGGATCGGCGATCGCGGTGGTCCTGCTCGTCATCTCGCTGGGGCCGATCATCCTGTACCTCAACCGCGTCTTCCGGGAGGAGTCATGACCGCCGCGACCATGGTGACGGGTCGCGCGCACCGCCGGATCAGGCCGCAGCGCGTCCTCCTCCACGCGTTCCTCATGGTGACCGCGCTGCTCTGGCTCATCCCGATCCTGTACGCGTTCTACACGGCCCTCCGCCCCGTCAGCGACACGATCCAGCACGGCTACGTCTCGCTGCCATCGACCCTCAACTTCGACAACTTCATCAACGTCTGGAGCCTGGCCGAGATCCCCTACTACTACCTGAACACGCTGATCGTGGTGGTCCCGGGCGTGATCCTGGCCCTCTTCCTCGCCTCGCTCGTGGCGTTCGCCGTGTCGCGGTTCAGCTTCCGCTTCAACGTGGCCCTGCTGATGCTGTTCACGGCCGGGAACCTGCTGCCGCCCCAGGTCATCATCGTGCCGCTCTACTGGCTCTATCTGGCCATCCCGATCCCGGAGATCATCAAGCTGCCGTTCGTCGGGATGTTCCCCAGCGACAACGGGCTGCTCTACGACCAGTACGTCGGGATCATCCTGATCCACGTCGTCTTCCAGACCGGCTTCTGCACGTTCGTGCTCAGCAACTACATGCGCACGATCTCCAAGGAGCTCAACGAGGCGGCCCTGGTCGACGGCGCGGGCGTCTGGACCATCTACCGCAAGGTCATCCTGCCCCTCTGCACCCCTGCCCTTGCGGCGCTGGCGACCCTGGAGTTCACCTGGATCTACAACGACTTCTTCTGGGCACTGCTGCTGATGGAATCGGGCGCCAAGCGGCCCATCACGTCGGCGCTGAACAACCTTCAGGGCTCGTTCTTCACGAACTACAACCTGCTCGCCGCCGGCGCACTGCTGGCTGCCATCCCCACCGTCATCGTGTTCGTCGCCCTCCAGCGGCAGTTCGTCCGAGGCCTCACCCTCGGCTCAACGAAGGGGTAACTCGCAGGGTCTCAGGGCACGTGGGGTCCGCGGGCCGGGTTCTCGGCTCGGGTCCGCGGGTCCTGGGTGGTGCTCACTCACGGGTGAGCAGCAGTGGCCCGCCCCCTCAGCTCGGCCCTGCCGGCCGACTGCCCCCGGCGCGCAACGCCGCCCTCCCGATCATGACGCCACCTCAGCCTCCGGGGTCGACGGGCGGGCAACCGGCCTGTCCCGCTCCCGGGTCAGCTGGGTCGCACGGGGCCTCGCGCCGAACGTCTCGGTTCGAGTCCTTGCACGACTGGGGGCCGCCCTGGGACTGG
>JAKAHX010000046.1 GCA_021814735.1 Chloroflexota bacterium
AGCTGCTCCGGCAGCGGGCTGAGCTTGACGTTCACGCCACGCTGCCGCAGGGCCTGGCTGGGCTGGATGAAGGTGCGACCCGCGTAGCGGTTCCGCACCATCCCCTCGCGGTACGGGATCCGGCTCGCTTCCGCGAACCCGGCGGCGGCCGGCCCGCCCGTGTCCGGCACCGGCATCACCAGGTCGGCCTCGGCCGGCGCCTCGCGGGCCAGCGCCTCGCCCATGCGCCGCCGCACCTCGTACAGGTTCCGTCCGAGCATGTACGAGTCGGGACGGGCGAAGTAGATGAGCTCGAAGACGCACAGGTGCTCCCGGCCCGGGGCGAACCGGACCGAGCGCGGCTCCTCTCCCTCGCCCAGCACGACGATCTCGCCGGGCTTCACCTCGCGCACGTGCTCCGCGCCGACGGCGTCGAGGCCCGCCGTCTCGGACGCCAGCACCCAGCCAGCGCCGGGCATCGCCCCGGCCGCCTCGCCCGCCTCACCCCTGGCGGGCTCGCCGCCGCTCCCGCGGCCTGCGGGCGCGATCCGCCCGAGCACGAGCGGCCGGAAGCCCCAGGGGTCCCGGATCCCGAAGAGACGCCGCTCGTCCATCACGACCAGGGAGAAGGCGCCCTGGACCCCCGGCAGGATGCGCAGGAGGACCTCCAGCAGGTCGCCCTGCTCCTCGCTCGCCAGCAGCGCCGTCAGGAGCTCGGTGTCGGTCGAGCCCTGCAGGCGACGGCGCCCGCCCTGGAGGCGGTCCAGGAGCTCGCGGGTGTTGACCAGGTTCCCGTTGTGGGCCGCGGCGACGACGCGCCGGGGCCCCAGCCGGAACGCGGGCTGGCTGTTCTCCCAGCGGGTGGAGCCCGTCGTGGAGTACCGGCAATGGGCGATCGCGGTCCGGCCGCGCAGCGAGGCCAGCCGCCGATCGTCGAGGACCTGGCTCACCATCCCGAGATCCCGATAGACCATCACCTGTTCGCCGTCGCTGACCGCCACGCCGGCCGATTCCTGGCCGCGGTGCTGGAGGGCGAAAAGGCCGAGCGCCGCGAGACCGGCCGCCTCCTGGCCGGGGGCGTGGACGCCGACGATCCCGCACACGGCCTCAGCGCTCCCCGCCGCCCGGTCCCGGCGTCGGGCCCGTTCCCGGCGTGCGGCCCGTTCCCGACCCCGGACCTGCTCCGCGGGCCGGGACGGGCCCCGGTATCCGGCCCGCGTCCAGGGGAGCGACGGTCCCGACGGGCGGAGGCGCGAAGGTGTCGTCGCCGAGGGCCCGGGGCAGCGCCTGCTCCCACGCGTGCCGCAGCGAGGCCACGCTGCAGTCGAGCGCATCCGCCACCGACGCGCCCCGTTCCTCGGCCGCCCCGGCCGCCCCGCCGCCGACGAGCTCGATGACCAGCCGGTCGCCGCCGACGCTGCCGAGCAGCTCGACGGGCACGCCCCGGGCGGCCGCGAGCCGCTCGAGCGGCCCGAGATCGGCCGGCCGCACCGTGACCACCATCCGCGAGGGGCTCTCGCCGAACAGTTCCACCGCCGGCTCGGCGCTCACCTGCAGCGTCAGGCGCGCCCCGACGTCGCCCCAGATCGCGCATTCGGCCAGTGCCACGGCCAGGCCTCCGCCGCTGACGTCCTGGGCGGACGCGAGCAGGCCCGCGTCCGCCGCGGCCAGTACGAGATCCTGCAGCGCCGCCTCGCGGGCGAGGTCCAGCGAGGGGAGCCGCTCCTCGACCGCCGATCCCGCCAGGCCGGCATACGCGGATCCTGCGAGGCCCGGCACCGCCTCGCCCAGCAGCAGCACGAGGTCGCCCGACTCGCGGAACTGGGGCGGGACCCGTCGTGTCACGTCGCGCAGGAGCCCCACCACCCCGACCTGCGTCGTGGGCGCGATGCGTCCCGCGGGTGACTCGTTGTAGAGGCTCACGTTGCCGCCGGTGACGGGCAGTCCGAGGGCCCGGCACGCATCGGCCAGCCCGCGGACCGCCTCGGCCAGCTGCCAGAACGCCTCGGGCTGCTCCGGGTCGCCGAAATTGAGGCAGTTGGTGACGCCGAGCGGGCGGGCGCCCGTCGCCACCACGTTCCGGGAACATTCCGCCACGGCCAGCGCCGCCCCCAGGTACGGGTCGAACCAGCCCACGCCGGCCACGGCGTCCGTGGCGCACGCGAGGCCCTTCGTGGTGCCGCGGATGCGCAGGATCCCCGCGGCGCGCTCACCGTCCTCCACCGTGTCGGCCCCCACCGTCGCGTCGTACTGCGTGGTGACCCAGGCACGGCTCCCCAGGTTCGGGCTGCCGACAAGGCCCCGCAGCACGGCACCCGGGTCCATGCCGCGGATGGGCAGACGATCCGATGCCGATTCCGGCGCGCCCGGTGCTGGCGCCTGCCGCCGGTGGGCGGGCGGCTGTGACGCCCGCTGGTAGACGATCGCGTCGCTGGCGAGCGACCGGGCAGGCACGGCCGCGAGGACGGTCGCCCCGGGCACCGGCCGGCCCGCCTCGTCCAGCCCGCCGGCCACCACCGTGACCAGGCCATCGTCCGTGACGCGCCCGATCACCGCGACGGGAACGCCCCACCGCTCGCAGACCTCCCGCACGCCTGCGAGCCGCTCCGGCCGGACGATCGCGAGCATCCGCTCCTGCGACTCGCTGATCATCACCTCGAAGGGCTCCATCCCCGCATCGCGTCGCGGGATGGCGTCCAGGTCCACCACGATGCCGGTGCCCGCGCGGTCCGCCGTCTCCGACACCGCGCACGTGATGCCCGCCGCGCCGAGGTCCTGCAGGCCCTCCAGCAACCCGCGCTCGATCAGCTCCAGGCTGGCCTCGATCAGGAGCTTCTCGGCGAACGGGTCGCCCACCTGGACGCTCGGCCGCTTCGACGGGTCGTCCTCGCCGAAGGTCGCGCTCGCCAGGACGGACGCGCCGCCGATCCCGTCGCGCCCGGTGGCGGAGCCGAGGAGCACGGCGAGGTTGCCCGGCCCAGGGGCGGTGGCGTGGGTGAGGTGCCGCTCCTCCAGCAGCCCGACCGCCATCACGTTCACCAGCGGGTTGCCCGCGTAGGAGGGGTGGAAGACCAGCTCACCACCGATCGTGGGGACGCCCACGCAGTTGCCGTAGCCCCCCACGCCGCCGACCACGCCCCGCACCAGGTGACGGGTCCGGGCCTCTTCGGGATCGCCGAACTTGAGTCCGTCCAGCACGGCGATCGGTCGGGCCCCCATGCTGAAGATGTCGCGCAGGATCCCGCCCACGCCGGTGGCCGCGCCCTGGTACGGCTCCACGGCGCTCGGATGGTTGTGCGACTCGAGCTTGAACGCGACCGCGAGGCCGTCGCCGATCGAGACCACGCCGGCGGCCTCACCCGGCCCGGCCACCACGCCCGACCCGCCGGTCGGCAGCGTGCGCAGCAGCGGCTTCGAGCTCTTGTACGAGCAGTGCTCGCTCCACATCACGCTGAACATCGCGAGCTCGAGGTCGTTGGGATCACGTCCCAGCCGGACCCGGATGGCATCCAGCTCGCCGTCGGTGAGGCCCAGTCTCCGGTGCAGGGGAAGCGCCATCACGCGGCGACTCCCGCTGCGCCGCTCTCGACGAGCGAGCGCAGCAGCAGCAGCCCGTCGTCGGAGCCGAGGATCGCCTCGGCCGCACGTTCCGGATGGGGCATGAGACCGCAGACCCGCCCGGTGGCGTCCATGATCCCGGCAATGTCGTGGAGCGAGCCGTTGGGGTTGCCCTCCGGGCCGGCATACCGGAAGAGCACCTGTCCCGACGCTTCGAGGCGAGCCAGCTCATCGTCCGGGAGGTAGTAGCACCCCTCCCCGTGCGCCACCGGCATCCGCAGCAGGATGCCCGGGGGCACCGCGCGCGTGAAGGGGGTGTCGCGCCGTTCCACGGCCAGGCGGACCCAGCGGTGCTCGAAGCGCAGCGACGCGTTGCGGAGGAGCGCCCCGGGGAGCAGCCCCGCCTCGGCCAGGACCTGGAACCCGTTGCAGATTCCCAGGACGAGCCCGCCTCGCTGCACGTGGGCGCGGACGGCCGACATGACCGGGCTGAACCGTGCCAGCGCGCCCGCCCGGAGATAGTCGCCGTAGGCGAAGCCGCCGGGGAGGATGACCACGCTCGAGCCGCGCAGGTCCGCGGTCTCATGCCAGAGCGGCACCGCCTCGGCGCCCGCGAGCCGCGCGGCGTGCAGCGTGTCTCGGTCGCAGTTCGAGCCGGGGAACACCACCACGCCCACCCTCATCGCCGCACCGGTCCCCGCGCCAGGTTCCCGCCGCGGCCGTCGGTGGCCGATCCTCCCGGATCCCGGCCCACGGCATCGCGCTCCGGCCCGCCGGGCGTCTCCCGGGCCGGGACCCCCGGTGCGGGGCCTGCCGCCACGCCCTCCGGCGCCGCATCGCCACCGGGCGCGTCCGAGCGGGCCGAGCTCGCCCCGGCCACCGGCTCGACCGACCAGCGTTCGATCAGCGGGTTGGCGAACAGCTCCGCCGCGAGGCGCTCCACCACGACCCGTGCCTCCGGCTCGGAGCCGGCCTCCACGGTGAGCTCCACCCGGCGCCCGACGCGGACCCCGTGCACGGTGTCGACCCCGAGGTGCGGGAGCGACTGCTCGACGGCCCTCCCCTGCGGGTCGAGAATGCCGGGCTTGGGCATGACCGAGACCGCGAACCGGTAACTGGCCATCAGCGCGAGCCCCCTGGCATCAGTGAACCTCCTCGGCCGCAGCCGGCGCTGCGGGGCCGTCGGCGGAGCCGGGCGCGATCGTGTCGTGGGAGCGGTAGCGCTCGAAGGCGATCCCGGTGATGCGCTCGAACGCCTCCACGTACCGCGTACGGGTCCCGGCAACGACGTCCGCGGGCAGCTCGGGCCCGGGGTACGTCTTGTCCCAGCCCTGCGCCTCCAGCCAGTCCCGGACGAACTGCTTGTCGTAGCTCGGCTGAGGGCGGCCCGGCTCGTACGAGGCGGCGTCCCAGAAACGGCTCGAGTCCGGGGTCATCACCTCGTCGATCAGGATCAGCGTGCCGTCCGGCAGGGTGCCGAACTCGAACTTCGTGTCGGCGAGGATGATTCCCGCCGCGGCGGCACGCTCGGCGCCGAACCGGTAGAGCGCCAGCGCGATCTCCCGGACGCGATCGGCCATGGAGGCAC
Source organism: Chloroflexota bacterium (assembly GCA_021814735.1). GTDB lineage: Bacteria > Chloroflexota > Limnocylindria > Limnocylindrales > CSP1-4 > JAJYNJ01. The sequence continues at coordinate 5,126 of JAKAHX010000046.1, forward strand.
CCACCAGCGCGGCAGCCTCCTCCTGGGTGATGTTCCGGTCGTGCCCCTGCGCTGCCTTGGTGGAGGGCGTGAAGATCGGCTCGGGCAACCGCTCGCTCTCCCGCAGGCCGGCGGGCAGTGCGATCCCGCAGATGGAGCCCGTCCGCTGGTAGTCCTTCCAGCCGGTCCCCGACACGTAGCCACGGACGATCGCCTCGATCGGCAGCACCCGTGCCCGCCGACAGATCATGATCCGGCCGCGCAGCTCGTCCCGGGCGGACGCTAAGGCCGACGGGAGCGCCGCCGGGTCCACCCCGAGCAGGTGGTTGGCCACGATCCCGGCTCGCTCGGTCGCGGCGAACCAGTAGCGCGAGAGCCCCGTCAGGACACGGCCCTTGTCGGGGATCGCGGTGGGCAGCACGACGTCGAACGCGCTCAGCCGGTCCGAGGCCACCAGCAGCAGCCGCTCGTCGTCGATCGCGTACAGGTCGCGCACCTTCCCGGAGCGCAGGAACGAGCGTGACGGCTCGGTGGTCATGCGGTCCCTCCTCGAGGCCGGTCCGCTCGCTTCAGGCGGTCCAGCCGTTCGATGATCGCCGGCACGTGGCGCAGGAGCGGGGCATCGTCGAAGCACGCGGCGAGCGACTCCGGGGACAAGGCGCGCGCCGCCGGGTCGAGGGCGAGCAGGTCCGCCAGGGGGCGTCGTTCGTCCGCGGCGCGGAGTGCGTTGCGCTGCACCACGGCGTAGGCGTCCTCGCGGGAGAGGCCGGCCTGCTCGACCAGGGCCAGGAGCACGCGGCCCGACGCATGCAGGCCGAGCCCCCGCTGGATGTTCTCGCGCATGCGCTCGGGTCGCACCACCAAGCCCTCCACGAGCGCAGTGAACGTCACCAGCATGTAGTCCAGCAGGGTCGTGGCGTCCGGCAGTGCCACGCGCTCGACCGAGGAATGGCTGATGTCGCGTTCGTGCCAGAGCGCCTGGTCCTCGAGGGCGGCCTGGGCATACCCGCGGAGCAGCCGCGCAAGCCCGGCCAGCCGCTCGCTCACGATCGGGTTGCGCTTGTGCGGCATGGCGCTCGAGCCTTTCTGGCCGGCGCGGAACGGCTCCTGCACCTCGCCGATCTCGGTGTGCTGGAGGTTCCGGATCTCGGTGGCGAACCGCTCCACCGACCCGCCGGTCACGGCGACGGCCGCGAGGAAGGCGGCGTGGCGGTCCCGCTGCACGACCTGGGTGCTCACCGGGTCGGCCGCCAGGCCGAGCTCGGCCATGACCTCCGCCTCGATCTCCGGATCGACGTGGCCGTAGGTGCCGACCGGCCCCGACAGCTTGCCGGTCGCGAGGTCGTCCGCCGCGGCCCGGATCCGGGCGCGGTCGCGGTCCAGCTCGAAGGCCCAGCCCGCGAGCTTGGCCCCGAACGTGGTCGGTTCGGCGTGCACCGAGTGGGTGCGGCCCATCATCACCGTGCCGGCGTGCTCGCGGGCCCGCCGGACCACGACCTCGATGGCGGCGTCCAGGTCCCCCAGCAGCCGGTCGGCGGCGGCACGGCACTGCAGGGCGAGGCCGGTGTCCAGGACGTCGCTGCTGGTCAGGCCCAGGTGCAGGAAGCGGCCCTCCGGGCCCACCGTCTCGGCCACCTGGCTCACGAAGGCGATGACGTCGTGCTCGGTGGTGCGCTCCAGCTCGGCGATCCGGTCGACGTCCACGCGGGCTCGCGCGGCGATCGCCTCGGCGGCCCCCGGCGGGAGCTGACCGTGCCGGGCCTGCGCCCGGGCCACGGCGATCTCCACGCGCAGCATGGCCTCGAAGCGCGCCCGGTCGGACCACGTCTCGCGCATGCCGGCGAGCGTGTACCGGGGGATCACGGGACGCGCTCCACCGCCGGCCGACCGATGTCCGCGCGCACCTGGCGACCCCGGAAGTGGACCAGGTCCGCCGCGGCGTGGGCCCGCTCCGCGGCCTCCGGCACGTCGCGACCCCGTCCCACCACCGTCAGCACCCGCCCCCCGCTGGTCACCGTCCGGCCCTCCCGGCGCGCGGTGCCCGCCTCGAAGACGAGGGCCCCGGCGGCGCGAGCCGCGTCGATCCCCTCGATCTCGTCGCCCGTCGCGGGGGTGCCCGGGTACCCTTCGGCGGCAAGCACCAGGGCCACCGCGGCCTCCTCGCGAGCCGGAAGCAGGGGCCCGCCGATCCCCAGGGCGGTGGCCGCCTCGGCGAGTCGATCGGTGGCGGCCGCCAGCAGCAGCGGCGCCAGCGGGACCGCGACCCGCGGCAGGATCGCCTGCGCCTCCGGGTCGCCGAACCGCACGTTGTACTCGAGGAGCCGGGGGCCCTCGTCGGTCAGCATCAGCCCGGCGTAGAGCGCGCCGCGGAACGGTCGCCCACGGGCGGCCAGCGCCGCGAGGGTCGGCAGGTGGAAGTCGGCCACCACCTGGGCCACCGCCGAGTCGTCGAGGTCCGCGACCGGCGAGAAGGCGCCCATGCCCCCCGTGTTGGGGCCCCGGTCGCCGGCCAGGATCCGCTTGTGGTCGCGCGCGGCGGGGAGTGCCAGCGCGGTGGTCGTGTCGCAGATCGCGATCACGCTCGCCTCGCGTCCCTCGAGCGCACGCTCGACGATCACGCGGCGGCCGGCGTCGCCGAAGACACGGCGCTCGAGCGCGTCGCGCAGTGCCGCCTCGGCGTCCTGCAGGGACCGGCAGACCGTCACGCCCTTCCCCGCGGCCAGCCCGTCGGCCTTGACCACCACCGGGCCATCCAGCGAGGCCGCGTACGCCAGCGCGGGCGCCACGGCGTCGAAGACGGCGCCCGACGCCATGGGCACCCCGCCCCGGGTCGCGATCCGCCGGCAAAGCGCCTTGCTCCCCTCGAGGGCGGCCGCCGCCGCGCAGGGGCCGAAGGTCGGGATCCCGGCCGCCCGCATCCGGTCGGCGAGTCCGGACACCAGCGGCGCCTCGGGGCCCACCACCACGAGGTCCACGCCCTCCCGGCGCGCCAGCGCCACGAGGGCCACGCTCTCGTCGGCGTGCACGTCGGAGACGACCTGCGCAACGTCGCCGTGGCCTGCGTTGCCGGGAGCCTCCAGGATCCGCTCCACGCCGGGATCGGCGCGCAGCCGCCAGGCCAGGGCGTGCTCCCGTGCCCCGCCGCCGACGACGAGGATGGACCGCGGGACGGGCGGGATGCCCGGCGCGCTGCTCGCGCTCACGTAGCGGCTCCTCCGGGATGGCCGTGGTGGGCGGGATCGCCGTCCACGGGATCGGCCTCTGCGATGCCGGCCGGCTCCTCCCGCGACGGCCACAGCTCGAGCGCGGCCGGCGGCGCGATCGCCGGCGCGACGCCGCCCAGGGCCGGCCGGTGCGGACGGTCGCGGCGGAGGATCGTGGCCGCCCGGTCGGCGCCGACACTCACGATCGAGATCGGGACGCCGGCGAGCTGTTCCAGGGCATCGACGTAGCGCCGGGCCGCGCGGGGCAGGTCCGCCTCCCGGCGCACGCCCCGCAGGTCCTCCTCCCAGCCCGGGAACGTCTCGTAGATGGGCTCCGCCATGGCAAGCAGATCGCCCGAGGAGGGGA
>JAKAHX010000047.1 GCA_021814735.1 Chloroflexota bacterium
CGCGCCGTCCCCCGCCGAGGCACTTCCCCCGCCGGCCTCCCGCCCCCCGGCGGCGCTCCACCTGTCCGCCCGGTCCAGCAGCTCCTGCGCGGCCTGGCGCGCGGCAGGGCCGCCACCCTCGCCGCCCAACATGACCGCCAGCTCGGCGAGCCGCTCGTCGAGGTCGAGGCGACGGATCTCGGTCACGGTGCGGCCGTCCCGCTCGTGCTTCTCGATCCGCAGGTGCGCCTGGGCATGCACCGCGATCTGCGCCAGGTGGGTCACGCAGAGGACCTGGTGGCCGTCGGCCAGCCGTCGGAGGGCGCGGCCCACGCGCTCCGCCGAGCGCGCGCCGATCCCCGCGTCGACCTCGTCGAAGACGAGCGTGGGCGTGGCGTCGGCGGCCGCAAGGACCGTCTTCACCGCCAGCGCGACGCGGGAGAGCTCACCTCCGGAGGCGATGCGCGCGAGGGGCAGTGGCGGCTCACCGGGGTTGGGCGCGAGCATGAACTGGACCGCCTCGGCCCCGGCCTGCGTCAGCTCGTCGGGCAGCAGCTGGATCTCCAGGCGGGTCTGTCGGAACCCGAGATCGGCGAGCGCGGCGGACACCTCGCCGGCCAGCCGCTGGGCCGCGGCGCGCCGTGCGGTGCCGAGCCGCGCGGCTGCCTCGAGCGCCGCCGCGTGCAGACGCTCGTCGTCGGCCTGGCGGGCGGCGCGCTCCGCCTCGAGCCCGCGCAGCCGCACGACCTCCGCGCGCGACCGCGCGCCGTGCTCGAGGACTGCCGCCTCGTCGGGGCCGTACTTGCGTTCGAGCGCGTAGATCGTCCCCAGGCGCGCCTCGAGATCGGCCACCGCTGCCGGGTCGTGGTCGACGGAACCGGCCACCCGACGCAGCTCGGCGGCGACGTCATCGACCTCGGCGAGCAGCCCGTCCACCCGTGCCGCCACGCCCCCCGCGCGCGAGTCCAGCCGTGCCAGCTCGGCGGCGTCCCGGGCCGCGCGGGCGAGGAGGTCGTGGACGCCGTGGCCCTCGCCGGTGAGGCGTTCGCGCAGCGCATCGACCAGGCGCGCCACCTGCCCGGCACTGGCCGCCGCGGCGAGGCGCGCGCGGATCTCGTCCGCCTCGCCGGGCCGGAGCCCGGCGGCCTCGATCTCGTCGGCCTCGTGCTCGTGCAGCTCCAGCGCCCGGGCGACCGCCCGGGGGTCCTGCTCGAGGGCCTCCAGCGCACTGCGGTTCGCCCGCCATGCCGCCACGGCGGACGCCACCGTCGTCCGCAGCGCGGCGTGGCCGCCGTACGCGTCCAGCAGGTCGCGCTGGTGGGCGGGGTCGAGCAGTCGCTGCTGGTCGTGCTGGCCGTGGATCTCCACCAGGGGTCCCGCGGTCTCGGCCAGGCGCCCGGCCGGGACGGCCACGTCGTCCAGGCGCGCCGTGCTGCGGCCCGCCGCGGTCACCTCGCGGGTGCAGATGAGGGGCTCCGGGTCCCGGTCGAAGAGCGCCTGCACCCGCGCCACGGGCGCCCCCGCCCGCACCAGCGAGGCGTCTGCGCGCGCCCCGAGCACGAGCGCCAGTGCGTCGATCAGCAGCGACTTTCCGGCGCCGGTCTCGCCGGTGATCACCGTGAAGCCCGGATCCAGCTCGAGCCGCGCCCGCTCGATCAGGGCAAGGTCCCGCACCTGCAGCTCGAGCAGCGTCACGACGGCAGCAGCTGCGCCTTCTCGCGGAGCAGATCCCAGAAGGCCGTCGCGCCCCGCGGCTCCACGAACCGGACCGGCCGCTGGCGTGCGCGCACCTCGACCACGTCCCCCACGTTCAGCAGGACGTCCTCGTGCCCATCGATGCTGATCAGCACGTCGTACGCCGCCAGGACCTGCACCCGGACCGTGTGGCGCGGGCTCACCACCACCGAGCGGATGGCGCTCAGGTAGGCCGCCACGCTGGTGACCACCAGGTTGCGGCTGGTCGGATCGAGGATGGGGCCACCGGCGCTGAAGGAATAGCCCGTGGAGCCCGTCGGCGTGGCGACGATCACCCCGTCGGCGATGTAGGTGGCGAGATGCGATCCGTCGATCGTAACCTCCAGCCGGACCACGCGTGCCTCGCGCGCCCGCACGATGGCCGCATCGTTGAGCGCCACGAAGGCGCGCGCGCCGTCCTCCCGCCCGCCGGGGAGGACGCGCACCCCCAGGACCATCCGGTCCTCGAGCGTGTAATCGCCGTCCACCACGCGGCCCAGCACCCGCTCCAGGTCGCGTGCCGCGGCCTTCGAGAGGAAGCCCACCTTCCCGAGGTTGATCCCCAGGATGGGGACGTCCGCCTCGGCCACGGCCACCGCGTGCGCGGCGCGCAGCAGGGTGCCGTCCCCGCCCAGCACCACCAGGACGTCCGTCCCGGGCAGCCCGGCCGTCATCGCCGCCACGTCACCCGCGGCCGCGTCCCAGTGCTCCACGCCCGTCTCGTCGCACCAGGCATGGGCACGCTCCCGCAGCTCCAGCGTGGCGGGGATGGTCGGGTTGAAGGCGAAGCCGAACCGCATCACGCCGGGACCGCGAGGTGGAGGAAGAACTCCCGGTTGCCCGCCGGCCCGAGCAGCGGGGAGGGCGTCTCGCCCCGCACCTCCAGGCCGATCGAGCCGGCGAACGCGCGGACCTCCTCCAGGACCGCCTGGTGGACGGCGGCATCGCGCACGACGCCGCCGGCCGCACGCCGAGGGCCGGCCTCGAACTGCGGCTTGACCAGCGCCACGATCTCGGCACCGGGCGCCAGCTGGGCAGCGATCGCGCCCAGGACACGCGTCAGGGAAATGAACGAGACGTCCACCACCGCCAGCGACGGCGCCTCGGGCAGCGCCACGTGCTGGGGATCGGCCGGGTCCAGCCGGCGCACGTGCGTCCGCTCCATCGAGACGACCCGGGGATCGGCACGCAGTGACGGGGCGAGCTGGCCACGACCCACGTCGAGAGCATAGACACGCGTCGCGCCGCGCTGCAACAGACAGTCCGTGAAGCCCCCGGTGGACGCCCCGACGTCGAGGCACACGCGTCGGGCGGGGTCCACGCCGAAGGCATCCAGCGCCGCGGCGAGCTTCTCCCCGCCGCGGGAGACGAAGGGGGCGCGCTCCACCAGCTCGAGCGCGGTCTCCGGGTCGATCAGATCGCCCGGCTTCCGGTCGACCCTCGCACCGTCGCCGCTGCCCACCCGGATCCGGCCGGCCAGCAGCAAGGCCTGGGCCCGCGACCGCGTGTCGGCCAGGCCCCGGGCGACCACCAGCTGGTCCAGTCGAACGCGACTCAGGCGGTGCCGGCCTCCACCACCGGGCGCGACGGCGTGAGCCCCAGGCGGGAGATCGTCTCGCGGACCTGTGCCTCCAGGCCGGGCGTGTCGAGCCGGAGCGTGCGGCGCAGGTCCGCCACCGACCCGTGGTCCACGAACCGGCCCGCGGGGATCCCGATGATGCGGACCGGGAGGCCACGCACCCGTTCGTCGGACAGGCCCGCGCGGGCGAGCGCCTCGAGCACGGCGGAGCCGAACCCGCCGGCGTCCACGCTCTCCTCGACGGTCACCACCAGCCGGGTGCCGCGCGCCTGCTCCACGATCAGTGCCTCGTCCAGCGGTGCCAGGAACCGCGCGTTCACCACGCCCACGGACCATCCCTCGGTGGCCAGCGTCTCCGCCACGGCCAGCGCCCGCATGACGATCGGCCCGAAGCCGACCAGCAGGATGTCGGTCCCCTCGCGCAGCACCTCGCCCCTGCCGACGGGCACGGGCTCCGGGGCCACGGGGGCCAGGTCCAGGCCGGGATCACGCGGGTAGTGGAGCGCAAACGGATGCGACTGGGCGAAGGCCGTGCGGAGGAGGCGGCGCAGCTCCTGCTCGTCCCTGGGCGAGGCGATCACCAGGTTGGGAAGCTGGCGCTGCGCGGGCAGCGTGAACATCCCCTGGTGGCTGGTGCCGTCCTCCCCCACCAGGCCGGCGCGGTCGACCCCGATGACGACCGGCTGGTCGTTCTGGCAGACGTCGTGCACGGTCTGGTCGAAGGCCCGCTGGAGGAACGTCGAGTAGACGGCGACGAAGGGGCGAAGCCCGCCCAGGGCGAGCCCGGCGGCAAACGTGACCGCGTGCGGCTCCGCGATCCCCACGTCGAAGAAGCGGTCCGGATGCGCGGCTCCGAAGAGGTTCAGGCCGGTGCCGGTGGGCATCCCGGCGGTGATGGCGACCACGCGCGGGTCTTCCGCGGCGATCGCCAGCAGTTCCTGCACCATCACCGCGGTGTAGGTGGGCGGCTTGCGCGCCGCAGCCGCCGCCTGCGCCACCGAGAGCGTGGCGTCGCCGTCGCCGTTGGCCTGCCTCCCGGGCGCCTGGCCCGCGGACGGACTCGACGTGACGCCGGGCACGTCCATGGGCGGCAGCGCCGCGCCGTGGAACCCGACCTGGTCCGCCACCGCCGGTTCGTACCCGTGGCCTTTCTGGGTCCGCACGTGGACGAGCACCGGCCCCTCCAGCCGCAGCGCCCCGCGGAACGTGGACGTGAGGGCGTCGAGGTCGTGTCCGGGGACCACGCCGATGTAGGTGATCCCCAGGTCCTCGAACAGGCGGCCCGGCTGCTGGGCGAAGTTGACCACCGACTTGCGGGCCCGGCGGGAGAGTTCGACGGCCGTGGAGCCCACGATCGGCATGTGCTCCAGGAAGGCATCGTAGCCGGCCTTGGTGGTCTGCCACGCCTGGGAAAGCTTGATCGCGCTGAGGTAGTTGGAGAGCGCGCCCACGGTGGGCGAGATGCTCATCTCGTTGTCGTTCAGCACGATCAGCAGGTTCGTCTGCCGGTGCCCGATGTCGTTCAGCGCCTCCAGCGCCAGCCCGCTCATGAGGGCCGCGTCACCGACCACGACCACCACGCGCTCGTGGGACCCGCGCAGGTCGCGGGCCGCCGCGAGCCCCTGGGCCACGGAGAGACCGGTGCCGGCATGCCCGCCGTCCATGACGTCGTGCTCGCTCTCGCTGCGCCGCGGGAACCCGCCGATCCCGCCCAGCTGGCGGAGCGTGTGGAATCGCTCCAGCCGCCCGGTCAGCAGCTTGTGGGGGTACGCCTGGTGCCCGGTGTCCCAGACGATGCGGTCGCGGGGCGAGTCCAGGAGGCGGTGCAGCGCCACCGTCAGCTCGACCACGCCGAGCGAGCTGCCGAGGTGTCCGCCAGTCACCGCGACCGTCTCGATGATGGTGCGACGGATCTCCTCGCAGAGCGTCTGGAGCTGGGCGTCGTCGAGCGCGCGCAGATCGCGCGGCCCGGTCAGCGACGCGAGAATGGACAATCCGCCCTCCGGGGAACTGGCATCGCGGGATTCTACGCGCTCGTCCCGGCCTCGTCGTCCACGTCGTCCGGACGCAGGTCGATGGCGCGCAGGGCGCCGCCCGCCTCTTCGACCAGTCGCTGGACCCGCAGCTCGGCGTCGTCGAGCAGATGGGCACACCGCGCGTGGAGCGCCACCCCGCGCTCGTAGAGCGCGATCGATTCCTCGAGCGGCATGCCGCCTGCCTCCAGGCGGGCCACGACCTCGCCGAGCTCGGCCAGCGCCGCGTCGAAGGTGAGCGTCTCCACCGGCCCGTTCGCCATCACTCCGAGTCTCGCACGTTCGCGACGATCGCGTCCAACGCGCCCCGTGCCAGCCGCACGTCGAGCTGCTCGCCGACCGCGGTCGCCCGTGCCTCCACGAGGACCCGCCCGTCGGGCGCCCGCACGATGGCATACCCCCGCTCGAGGGTGGCGTAGGGGGAAAGGGCCGCCAGGCCGGCGGCGGCTGCGCCCAGTTCCGCCCGGGCAGCCGCCAGGCGTCCGGTCACGAGGAGCGGGAGCCGATCCGCCGCGCGCCCCAGCCGGTCGCGATCGCCGGCCAGCCGCCGCTCGATGGCCCGTCCAGCGCGATCCAGCAGCTCGGCCGTCCGCTGGCGCTCCCCCGCGAGCACCGTGGCGGGATGCACGCGGGCCAGGGCGCGGCGCTCGACCTCCAGCGCGGCCCGGCCGGCGCCCAGGGCCCGTTCCGTGGACGCGACAAGCCGACCGCGCAGCGCGGCGAGGGCGGCCGCGGCCTCCTGCCGCGAGGGCACCACCAGTTCCGCCGCCGCGGAGGGCGTGGGAGCCCGCACGTCGGCCGCGAAGTCCACCAGCGTCACGTCCGTCTCGTGGCCCACCCCGGTGACGACCGGGATCGGCGAGGCGGCCACCGCGCGGACCACGCGCTCGTCGTTGAACGCCCACAGGTCCTGGGGCGACCCGCCCCCGCGCGCCAGGATCAGCACGTCCGGCACCGTGCCATCCAGCGGGTCCTGCCAGCGGGCGAGCCGCCCGAGCGCTGCCACGATGGACGCGGGCGCCGCGTCGCCCTGGACCTGGCAGGGCGCCAGGACCACGCTCGTCAGCGGCCAGCGACGGCGCAGGACGTGCAGGATGTCGTGCAGGACCGCCCCCGACGGGCTGGTGGCCACCCCGATGAGGCGCGGCGACCGGGGCAGCGGGCGTCGGCGCGCGGCGTCGAAGAGGCCCTCGGCCAGCAGCTTCGCCTTCAGGGCCTCGAACTGGAGGGCGAGATCGCCGAACCCCGCCGGCTGCAGCGAGTCGACGTACAGCTGGTATGTCCCGCCGGCCTCGTACACGTCGAGGCGCCCGTGCGCCACCACGCGCAGGCCCGTCCGCGCCTCGAACGGGCTGCTCGCCCGCTGGGCGCGGAAGAAGACACACGCCAGCTGGGAGCGGCCGTCGCGAAGCGCGAAGTAGCAGTGGCCGGCCGCGCTCACCGTGACCTGCCCGACCTCGCCTTCCACCCAGAGGTCACGGAACGTGTCGCCTGCGCGGAGCACGTCGCGCACGGCCCGCGTGACGTCGCCCACGGTCCAGATCCGGGAACCGGGCGCCGAGCGGTTCGAACCCGATGGGACGGCCGTCGGCCGACCGGGGGCGGGTACCGCAGGCCCCGCGGACTGGCCCCACGGCGGCGGTTCGGGCCCGGGCGGTCCGGCGTCGGGCGTGCCGGGCTCCCGCCGGAGCCAGCGCTCCCACGGGCGTTCGTCGGTCATCCGGGGTGTTCCGGCAGCCGTGCCGCCGCCCGCTCGGCGCAGGTCGTGTCAGACCCGGGTGAGGTACTCACCGGTTCGGGTGTCGATCCGGATGGTGTCCCCCTCGTTGACGAAGAGCGGGACCTGGACCGTCAGCCCGGTGTCCGTGGTCGCCGGCTTGCGCGCGCCCGTGGCCGTGTCGCCGGCGAAACCGGGCTCCGTCTCCGCCACGCGCATGTCCACCGTGATGGGCAGCTCGACCCCGATCGTCTCACCCTCGTAGCTCGTCCGGTCGAGCATCATCCCGTCGAGGAGGTACGGGACCGCGTCACCCAGCTGCTCGGCCGACAGGGTGAACTGGTCGAACGAGTCGGTGTCCATGAAGTGGAACTCGTCGCCGTCCCGGTACAGGAACTGGACCTGGCGCCGATCCAGGTGGGCGCGGGGCCACTTGTCCCCCGCCTGGAAGGTGCGCTCCACGGTCTGGCCGCGCTTCACGTTCTTCAGCTTGATGCGCACCTGCGCGGAACCGCGCCCCATCTTGATGTGGTGATAGTCGAGGATCTGCCAGAGCTCGCCGTCGAGCTCGATCACGATCCCTTTGCGCAGGTCGCCGGTCGAGACCATGGTCGGGGTGACTCCTGTGGGGTGGGCGGCCGCACACGGCAACCCGGGGGCACGTCGAATCGCGCAGCGATTGTACCCGCCCCCGGCCGGTCACCGGGCCGCGACGCCAGGGCCGCCCTATCCGACGACCGTCACCTCCCGCGGGAACCCGGTCAGCCGCTCCAGGGTGCCGGCGCCCGCGTCGTACGCGACCAGGTCCTCGATCCGGATCCCGGTCCTTCCCGGCAGGTACACCCCGGGCTCGATCGAGAAGACCGTCGGTCCCGGCAGCGGGACGGGCGCGGCCCGACGGCTGAGCGACGGTGCCTCGTGCGTGGCAAGGCCGATCCCGTGCCCGAGCCCGTGGCCGAAGTGCTCCCCGTGACCGGCCGCCGTGATCACGTCCCGCGCGGCACGGTCCACCGCGGTCCCCGTCGGCGCCTCGCCGGCCTGCGCGCCCCGGGCCAGCAGCTCGAACGCTGCTTCCTGGGCGTCGGCGACCAGGCGGTAGAGCGCGAGATCCGCGGCCCGCGGCTCACCCACGAACAGGGTTCGCGTCATGTCGCTCCGGTAGCCCGCTACCTGGGCCCCGAAGTCGAAGAGGAGTACCTCGCCGGCCGCAACCGGCCGATCGGTCGGCGAACCGTGCGGCAGCGCCGCGCGGGGCCCCGACAGGCAGGTCACGTCGAAGGCGAGTGCCTCGGCGCCCCCGGTCCGCATCGACCACTCGAGCCGCAGGGCCAGCTCACGCTCGCTGACCCCGGGCCGGATCTCGGGGAGAAGCCGCTCCAGCGCCGCGTCGGCGACCGCGCATGCCGAGGCCACCCGCTCCAGTTCGTCCGGGGCCTTCACCGCTCGCAGGGTCTCGATCCATCCCTCGGCCGGGGCGAGTTCCACCTCCGGGGCAGCCGCCTGCAGGGCCGACCAGGTCGCATGGCTCACCAGGTCGGCCTCCACCGC
>JAKAHX010000048.1 GCA_021814735.1 Chloroflexota bacterium
CGGAGAACGCCGTGGAGTACTTCGTTTCCTACTTCGACTACTACCAGCCGGAGGCATACCTGCCCCGGAGCGACACCTACATCGAGAAGGATTCGAGTCGCAACGACGAGATCGACAAGCTGCGGCATGCGGCGACGAAGGCGCTCTTCGAGCGGCGGGACGTCATCATCGTGGCCTCCGTCAGCTGCATCTACGGCCTCGGCGCGCCGGTGGACTACGGGGCCACGGTCATCCGTCTGCGCGTCGGGGGCCAGTATCGGCGGGATGGCGTCCTGCGCCAGCTGGTGGACCTCCAGTACCAACGCAACGACGCCGCGCTCAGCCGCGCACGCTTCCGGGTCCGTGGCGACACGCTGGAGCTGCAGCCCGCGTACGACGACTTCGTCGTGCGCATCCAGTTCTTCGGTGACGAGGTAGAGCGGATCGTCGAGATCGATCCGCTGACGGGCGAGGTGCTGGCCGAGCGCAAGGAGGTTGCCATCTATCCCGCCTCGCACTACGTCACGCCGGCCGAGAAGCTGCGCGAGGCGATCGTGGACATCGAGGCCGAGATGGAGGCGCGGTGCGCGGAGCTTGACGCGGCCGGACGGGCCCTGGAGTCGGCACGGCTGCGGCAGCGGACCACCTTCGACCTCGAGATGATGCGCGAGCTCGGCTTCTGTTCCGGGATCGAGAACTACTCGCGGCACCTGGCCCGGCGGCCGGCCGGGTCGCGGCCGTGGACGCTGCTCGACTACTTCCCGCCCGACTGGCTGCTGGTCGTGGACGAGAGCCACATGACCATTCCCCAGGTGGTCGGGATGTACAAGAACGACCGGACGCGCAAGGAGATCCTGGTCGACTTCGGGTTCCGCCTTCCCTCGGCGCTGGACAACCGGCCGCTGACGTTCGAGGAGTTCGACGATCACCTGAACCAGGTCATCTACATGAGCGCCACGCCCGCCGCGTTCGAGCTGCAGCGCAGCCAGCAGGTGGTCGAGCAGCTGATCCGGCCAACCGGGATCGTGGACCCGCCCGTGCGGGTAAGGCCGACGCGCGGGCAGATCGACGACCTGCTCGACCGCATCCACGGGCGAGTCGAGCGCGGAGAGCGCGTCCTGGTGACCACGCTCACCAAGAAGATGGCGGAAGACCTCGCCGAGTACCTGAAGGACCTCGGGGTGAAGGTCGCCTACCTGCACAGCGAAGTGGACACCCTCGAACGCGTGCAGATCCTCCGGGACCTGCGGCTCGGGGTGTACGACGTGGTCGTCGGCATCAATCTGCTGCGCGAGGGGATCGACCTGCCGGAGGTCACGCTCGTCGCGATCCTCGATGCCGACAAGGAGGGGTTCCTGCGCAGCGCGTGGTCGCTGATCCAGGTGTCCGGGCGTGCGGCCCGCAACGTCGGCGGCGAGGTGGTGATGTACGCCGACACGATGACGGACTCCATGAAGCTCGCGATCGCGGAGACGGAGCGCCGTCGGGCCATCCAGATCGCCTACAACGCCGAGCACGGCATCGAGCCCACCACGATCGTCAAGGAGGTCCACGACCTGAACGATCGGCTGCGCGCGGTGGCGGAGACGCCCGGGGCGTTTGTCGACGCGGCAGGTCAGCGGGAGCTGAGCGAGATGAGCCGCGAACAGATCGCCCAGCTGGTGTCGCGCATGGAGGCGGAGATGCGGGCGGCGGCCAGGGAGCTGGAGTTCGAGAAGGCGGCCGCGCTCCGCGACGAGATCCAGGCGATCCGGCTGCGCGTGCTCGAGGAGGACGCGTCGCTCGACGTGGAGCGGGCGGCGGAGCAGGCAGCCGCGGTCGCGGCGGGTGGCGCGTCAGCGGCGCGACGCGGCAGCCGCGTGGCGGCACGCGGCCGTGGCCCGGCAAACGTCGAGGGCGGTTTGCGACCTGAACGACGGGGCCTGCCAGCCGCCCGACCCGGCTCGGCGCCCGCCCGACCCGGTGCTGCATCCTCGCCGGGGGGCCTGCTACCTGACCGACGTGGCCGGGCGCCCGCCCGCGGCGGCATCGGGACGACCACGCGTGCCGTTCCAGCCAGCGGTAGGGCGGCGTTGGCGGCAAGCGGGCCCGGCGGAGTCGGGTCGGGCAGCGCGACGGGCGTGGGACCGGCGCGAGGTGGACCGAGGACAGCCGGCCCGGAAGGGGACGGTGCCCGTGTCGGTGCAGGCTGGGATGGCACGCCCGCGGGGGAGGGCGCAGGCGTGGTGCACGCCGACGCCGGCCTCATGCGCGTAGCGTCCGTCCAGGTGCTGCCGGCCGGCGAGGAGCCGGCACTCGCCATCGGGGGCCCCGGCGAGGAGCCGGCACTCGCCGAGCACGAGACAGCGATCGACGAGGGCACCGCCTCCGACTGGCTGCCGGGAATCCGCGACGAGCACGACGACGAGGGTGGTTGGCAGGCCAAGTGGCTGGACCGCCAGGCATGGGACCACCGGGTGACGCCCAACATCATCCGCCGCACGGGCCAGCGTCCACGTCGCCGGCGCTGAGCCTGCGGCCCGGGACGGACAGCCCTTCAGGCCCCGCTCGCTCCACCACCCTCCGATCGGCATTCGCGGTCGCGTCGTCCCGCGGTTCGGCTTGGTCGGACAGCGACCCTCGTCTCGCGGCCGGTGGGCGCCTCGACTCGCCCGGTAGGCGCCGCTCGTCGCCCGGATGTCGCCCGCATGTCGCCTCGGCTCGGTTGACCAGCGCGGCTCGCGCGGCCGATGGGCGCCTCGGGTCGCTCGGTTGGCGCAGTCGTCACCGGCGCCCCACCGCGACCCGTACGCGGGCACCGCCCGGCCCCGTTGGTCGCGCGGGCACCGCCCGGCCGAGTTGGTCGCGCGGGCACCGCCCGGCCGGTGGCATCCGACCGGACGATGATTCTTGCCAACGCTCGCCGGGTGAGCGCGGAACGGTTCTCGGCAGCAATCGTGTCCCTACCTCGCGGTCGGTGCACGAAGCAGGCCCGGTTGCCGCGCAGTGCCGTGCCTGTTCCAGCCTCGCGGGAGCGTTCGGTGCACCCGGGCCGTGACCGGATCGACAGCTGAGGTTGGGTCCGGGCCGTTCGTGCCCGATGCGGGCCCGCCCGGCGTTCACCACGCGAGCATTGGTCAACTTCTTCGTACGTGGTCGTTGCGGGGGGAGAGCCGAATCCCGACACTCATGGACGTGGCGCTCGTGCCCCTTCCGCGTGGCGGATCGCATCAGCCGGCCCCGCATCGGTCGTTGTCGCGGTCGCGGGCACGGCCTCGTGCGGTCGTTCCGCGACGCGATCACCGAGTCGTCGCCCAGGGACTGCGAAGTTGCCGCGGTGTCGAGCGTCTCGGCGAGCACCGCGCCCAAGCAGCGGAACGTCCACTCCTCGGCGGGTGGTCGTGCCTCGGCGAAGACGCCAGGGACCCCCGGGTCTCGCACCTGGACCCGGGTGAGCAGGTCAGTCCTGCCGCTGGCCGGTCAGTCCTGCCGCCGGCCCAATCCGTCCCGCTCCCATGCGGATCGGTCCCGCCACCGGCCGGTCAGTCCCGCGACCGGCCAGGTCGGTCCTGCCGCCGGCCGGTCATCCCGGCGGCCAGGCGAGCGGGTCGGTCCCGCCGCCAGCCGGTTCAGCCCCGTCGCGCGTGGTGCTCGGCGAAGAGGTCGACCGTCTCGCGCAGGAAGGCGGGGATGTCGTCCACGACGCGGCCCCAGGCGATGTCCTGGTCGCGGAACGCCGGTTCGTCGACCCACGTGGCGCCGGCATTGACAAGGTCATCCTTGATCCCTTTCGACCCGGTGGCACGGACGCCGTCCAGGATCTTCGCGGAGATCGCGACCAGCCCGCCGTGGCAGACGATCGCGAGCGGCTTGCCCGCCGTTCGCATCCCCGCGACGAGCCCCGTCACGGCCTCGTACCGGCGCAGCTTGTCGGGCGCCCATCCGCCCGGGACCACGAGCGCATCGAACGACGCGGCGTCGACGTCCGCCGCCGCCCGCTCGACCGTGACCTCGAGCCCGTTCTTGCCGTGGACCGTGCCGGGCGCGATGCCCACGCTCGTGACGTGCGCCCCCTCCTCGCGCAGCCGCATCACGGTGCACCAGTACTCCAGGTCCTCGACGCCCTCGGCGGCGAGCACCGCGATCCGCATACCCTCGAGCCGCATCGGTTCGCCTCCCGCGCACTGCTGTCGACTGCGACCGATTGTAGGTGCCTGCCGTGGGGGGCCGGGCATGGCGGCGCTCCTGTAACGGGCGACGCAGCGATCGCGACGACGCGGTGATTGACATGCCAACCACGGGCCGGTATCGTCCGGCGACCATGATGCACGTCGAGCTGAAGGCGAAGCGCTGGCGACCCTGCCGGGAGGCACGGGCCTAGAGGCTTCGCGTCGGACGACGAACGGGGCCTCCAGGCGCGGAGGTCCCGAAGGGCCGCGGAACCACCCGGTGTCCGCGGCCTTTTCGTGTCCGGCGACGGACGGATGGACCTCCACCTGCGGCCCCTCCACCTGGAGGCACGCAGATGCGAGCGATCGTGATGGGCGACGGCCCGATGGGCCGCGCGGTGGCGGCCGGGCTTCTCGAGCGGGGCGAGACACCGCTGGTGCTGGGGCGCCCGGCGAGTACGCATCCTCCCGGGACGTTCGCGGGGGCAGACGTCGCCTTCGAGTTCTCGCGCGGCACGGCGGTCCTGGCCAACCTAGCCGCGGGGCTCGCCGGGGGCTGCCGGACGTACGTAGTGGGCACGACGGCGTGGAGCGTCACGACCGCGGAGGTCAACGCACTGCTCACCCAGCACGGCGCCTGCGCGGTGGTGGCCGCGAACTTCAGCCCGGGCGTCAATCTCCTGGGGCGCCTGGTCGCCTCGGCAAGTCGGATGTTCGGCGCGCTGCCGGCCTACGACCCGTACGTGGTGGAGTGGCACCGGCGCGGGAAGACGGATCGGCCCTCGGGCACGGCGCTCGACCTGGGCCGGCGCATCGTGGATGGCCATCCGGCCAAGCGGCGCATCGTCGAAGGCCCGCGCGACGGCCCGCCCGCGCCCGACGAGCTCGAGATCGCGAGCGTGCGGGCCGGCTCGTCTCCCGGGATGCACCTGGTCGGCTTCGACGCGCCTGGGGAGACCGTGGAACTGCGCCTGACCGCGCGCGACCGATCGGCGTACGCAATGGGGGCCCTCGCGGCGGCCGACTGGCTGCTGCGTGCCCCCCGTCGCCCCGGCATCCACCCCTTCGACTGCGTCGTCGACGAGCTCGTCGGCGCCGAGGCTGCAGGAGGCACACGATGAACCAGCACGATGGAACCATCCAGGTTGGCGAGGCGCGCGATCCCCTGGTCCGCGGTGCGTTCACCGCGCTCGTCACGCCGTTCGACGCCGACGGGGCACTCGACGAACCCGGGCTCCGGCGGCTGCTCGCCTGGCAGGTGGCGTCCGGGATCGATGGCCTGGTCCCGTGCGGCACCACCGGGGAGGCACCGACGCTCTCCGCGGACGAGCGGGAGCGGGTCATCGCGGCCGCGGTCGAGGCGGCCGCCCTGGCGCACGGCACCACGCGGGACGGTTCTTCCACCGGGAGCGGCGTGGGTCACGCCGCCGGCCGGCCGGTCGTAGTCGCGGGCACCGGCACCAACGACACCGCGGCCACGATCCGGGCCACCCGGCGTGCCGCGGCACTCGGTGCCGACGCAGCACTGGTCGTGGCGCCCTACTACAACCGACCCGACCAGCGGATGCTCGCGGCCCACTTCACCGCCGTCGCCGACGAGGGTGGCCTGCCGATCGTCGTGTACAACGTGCCCTCGCGGACGGGCTCGAACGTCGAGGCGGAGACCGTGCTGCGCCTGGCCGAGCACCCCAGGGTCGTGGCAGTGAAGGAGGCATCGGGCAACCTCGAGCAGATCGCCACGATCATCCGGGACCGGCCACGAGGCTTCGCCGTGATGGCCGGGGACGATGCCTGGACGCTGGCCGTGCTGGCGATGGGCGGCGACGGGGTCATCAGCGTGGCGTCGAACGAGATCCCCGTCGCGATGGCCGAGCTGTGCGGGGCGGCGCTGCGCGGCGACTGGGACCGGGCGCGCACGCTGCATGCCCGGTGGCTGCCGCTCTTCCGGGCGAACTTCCGAGGCGGTCCCAACCCGGTGCCTGTGAAGGCCGCGCTCGCCATGATGGGCCGCATCGGCGACGGTCTGCGCCTGCCGCTCCTCCCGCTGGAGGACCCGTGGCGGACGCGGCTCCGTGACCTCCTGCGGAGCGAGGGTCTCCTGGTCGCCGAGCCCGAGGCGCCCACGACGGACCAGGGAACGCCGCGGACCCGGGCCCGGGCGAGGACACGGGGGCGCATGGTGGCGGAGGCGCGGGCATGACCGCGCGCGCCGGGATCGCCGGCATGGCGCGCGCCGGGATCGCCGGCACGGCGCGCGCCGCCCTGCTCGATGACCTCGACGCCGGCCGAAGACGGGCCGCCTGGCCGGACCCTGCCGCGCCCGACGGCTGGCGCGTGGATCCCGATCTCCGACGGGAGCTCCTCGCGCTCTTCCGGGAGCCCGCCATGTGCGAGTGGCAGGTGGCGGATGTGCTCGCCTTCCGTGACCGGGCCGCGCTGCCGACCAAGCGGCTGCTCGACGGTCCCTGGCGCGTGGTGCCCGGCGGGACCAGCGTGCGTGCCGGCGCGTTTCTCGGTGCCGGCGTCGTGATCATGCCGCCGTCGTACGTGAACGTCGGCGCATGGATCGGCGAGGAGACCATGGTCGACTCGCACGTGCTGGTCGGGTCCTGCGCCCAGGTGGGTGCGCGGGTCCACCTCGCTGCCGGTGCGCAGATCGGCGGCGTCCTCGAACCGGCCAATGCACGACCGGTGATCGTGGAGGACGACGCCTTCGTGGGCGCCCTGTGCGGGCTCTTCGACGGCGTGCTGGTGGGCCGCGGCGCGGTGCTGGCCGCCGGCGTCGTCCTGACCGGGACGAGCCGGCTCTACGACCTGGTCGGCGAACGGGTGCTGGAGGGGACACCGGACGCCCCGCTCGTCGTTCCGCCCGGTGCCGTGGTGGTCCCCGCCACCCGGCCCGCGCGCGGTGCGTTCGCGTCCGCCCAGGGGATCGGGCTGCAGTGCGCGGCGATCGTGAAGATGCGCGACGAGGGGACGTCGGCACGGACCGCGCTCGAGGCGGCGCTCCGATGACGGCCCTCGATGCGGTGCCCGAGATGGGCGCGGCGCCCGCCGGACACCCTGACGCCGCGGGTTCCCCGACCACCGTCGGCGCTCCCCCGTGCGATGGCGCGGACGCCGCGGCTGCGCCGACCACCATCGGCGCTCCCCCGTGCGATGTCCCGGACCCCGCGCAGGGCATCTGGCGCCGGGGCCTCCTGGCCGGCCAGGATCCCGGCAGCCTGGCGCAGACCTACGGGACGCCGCTCTACGTCTACGACCTGGACCTGGTGGCCGCCCGGGCGCGTACGCTCCGCGCCTGGCTGCCCGGGCGCTTCGACGTCGCCTACGCGGTCAAGGCGAACCCCTCGCTCGCCGTGATCGCCGCCGCCGTGGCCGCCGGGACCGGGGTGGACGTCTCCTCGCCGGGGGAGCTGCTGGCAGCTGCCCGGGCAGGTGTCCCTCCGGGACGCACCGTGCTGACGGGCCCGGGCAAGTCGGACGCGCTGCTGGCGCGGGCCGTGAAGGCCGGCGTCCGAGCCATCGTGGTCGAGTCGCCCCATGAGCTCGACCGACTGGAGCGCGCGGCTGCGCAGGCACGTCGGCATGCGCGGGTGCTGATCCGCCTGGCGGCCCACGAGGACCAATCGTTCGGGATGGCCTGGGAGGACGCGTTCGCGGCGGCCCGGCAGTGTGTGCGGTCGCGCTGGCTCCAGCCGCTCGGCGTACACGCGTTCGGGGTGTCAACCGAGCGCGACGCCGCGGTGCTCGCGGTGCACATCCGGCGGACCGTGGAGGCGGGGCGACGCCTGGCGCTGGAGGCGGGCTTCGCGCTCAGGGTCGTTGACGCAGGCGGCGGTCTCGGGATCCCGTACGCGGACGACGACATCCCGCTCGACACGACGCGTCTGGGCACGCTCCTCGCCCGGCTGGACGAGGCACTGGCCTCGGATCCGGTCACGCGCGGCGTGCGCGTCATCCTGGAGCCGGGGCGGTTCCTGGTGGGGCCCGCGGGCGCGTACCTCGCGCGGGTGGTGGACGTGAAGCGCCTGCCGGGACGGCGCGTCGCGGTGCTCGACGGGGGGATCAACCACCTGCTGGCCCCGGCGCTCGTCGGGCGCCGCCATCGGCTCCGGCTGATCCCGGCGGCTCGGACGGACGGGTCCGAGCCAGCGTTCGCAGCGCCCGAAGCCGACTCGATCGGCACCGCCGGTGGCTCGGCCGATCCCCCTGGCCGGTCGAGCGTGCCCCCCGACGCACCGGCCGCAGCACCCGCCGTCCGCCCGCGCGTCCCCGTG
>JAKAHX010000049.1 GCA_021814735.1 Chloroflexota bacterium
CCGCCCGCCTCGCCGCGGGCCTGACACAACAGCAGCTGGCAACGCCCCGGTACACCAAGGCATACGTGAGCGCGCTGGAGAACGGGCTCTCGCGGCCGTCGATGGCGGCACTGACCTTCTTCTCGGGGCGGCTGGGGCTGCCGGCCGAGCGTTTCCTCGGGGACGGGCCGGCCGCGTGGGCCAGGCTCGAGGCGGATCTCGCGCTGGCCGCTCATCGCTGGGAAGAGGCGGCGGACGCCTACACGGCGCTGCTCGCGGACGCCGGGGTGGCCGTGCAGCGCGCTGAACTGCTCCTCGGGCTCGCGGAAGCCCAGGTGGGCCTCGAGCGGGGCGCCGAGGCCGCCACTGCCGCCGAAGAAGCGGCGCAGCTCTTCGCGACGCTCGGACGCCAGGGGCAGACCGCGCGGGCGCGGTACTGGCTGGCGCTCGCACAGTGCCAGCAGGGGGACGTCGCGGAGGGCAGCGTGATCCTGCGCGCGCTGCTTGAGGAAGCCCGGGGCGGACTGCGCGTCGCGCCCGACTTCGAGCTGCGGCTCCTGATGGCCCTGTCCGGCATCGCCGCCCGGAGCGGTGACCACGCCACCGCCCTGGGGTACCTCGGGGACATCCAGGATCTTGCCGCACGGCTGGACGCCAGGCGGCGTGCCGCCTTCTACCAGGACATCGCCATGGGCTGCCGCGACGCCGGCGACTTCGAATCGGCGATGCGCGCCGGTACCGCGAGTCTTGCCCTGTACCGGGCAGGCGAGTCGGAGCTGGAGCTCGCGGCGCTGGAGAACGACCTGGCCGTGGCCTGCCTCGCGCTCGGCGATGCTGGCCGGGCGGCCGAGCTCGCGACCGACGCGCACGCACGCTACGCGCGCCTCGGCGAGGAGAAACCGCTGGCCCGCGTGCTGGGCACGGAGGCCCGGATCGCGCTCGCACGGGAAGCCCGGGAGGACGGGCTACGGCTGGCGCGCGAGGCGCTGGATCTTGCCGAGCGCACCGCCAACCGGCACGCGGAGATCGACGCGCTCGTGACACTGGCGCGTGCCGAGTCGGCCGAGGGACGGCGCGACGAGGCGATTGCGCTCTACGAGCGTGCCGCCGATGCTGCGCGGGCCATCGGGTCGCCCCCCCGCCTCCGCGAGGTACTCGGGGAGTGGGCGGAACTGCTTGCCCAGTCCGGCGAGCACGAGCGCGCCTTCGAGCTGATGCGGGAAGCGCTCAAGGGCCGGCAGTAAGCGGCCGGCACGCGACCGTCGGCGGGGCTCCGCACGCGGGGCTCCGCACGCGGGGCGCCGCACGGACGACGCTCGCGACGTCGCGCCGGCAGCAGGGCTCCAAGGGGGCTGTCGTCAGATCCCGGGTTCGGCGACCTCGGCCCGGCGCGGACGTCCGAGCGCCACGGAACCCACGATCACCGCGCCGCCAACGAGCTGCGCGACCGTGACGCCCTCGCGCAGCAGCGCCACCGCGAAGAGCACCCCGAGGAACGGCTCCAGATAGGTGAACAGCGCCGCTCGCGCAGCGCCGACCCGGTGGATCGCGGTGAAGTAGAGGATGTTGGTCAGGCTGACGCTGAGCAGCGCGGCATAGAGCAGCGACACCCACGCGGCGCCCGGGACGGACCCCCAGTGCTGGTCCACCAGGTCGGGCAGCGCGAACGGCACGAGTGCCGCCGTTCCCACGACCATCATGAACGCCGACAACTGCAGGGCGGAGTACCGGGCCATGAGTGGGCGGATCAGCACGGAGTAGGCGGCCCAGCTGGCTGCGGTCGCAAGCGCGAGGAACTCCCCGAGCGGCAGGTTCGACCCCGCGCCGGCGGCCGGAGCGCCTCCGAGGACCACCAGCACCACGCCGCCGATTCCCGCCGCGAGCGCAAGCCAGTGGGCGCCGTCCAGCCGCTCCTGCCGTCCGGCCACGGCGAGCAGCGCCGTCCAGATCGGGATGGTGCCCATGAGCAGCGCCACGTTGGTCGCGCTCGTCACGGAGAGCGCCCCCACGAAGGCCACCTGGTTCACCGTGATGCCGGACAGGGCCGCGGCCAGCAGCAGGGGGAGATCGGCTCGCCGGAAGTGCGGCCATCCTTCTCGCCACAGGACGACCGCAACGGTCGCGGCGCCACCGACCACGAACCGCACGACCGAGAAGGCAAGCGGCAGGATGTCACCCACGCCGACCTTCACGGCGGTGAAATTGAGGCTCCAGATCACGACAGTGGCAAGGAGGGCGAGTTCGGCGGATGCGTCGCGGCGCATCCGCGCATCCTACCGGCGCGTTCCCGGCTCCTGTCGGGGGTTTCTGACGGGTCTCAGCTGGCCCGCGCGCGGGTCTCAGCTGGCCCGCATGCGGCGCAGCAGGCCCGTTTCCGGCTCCCCCGAGCTCCTCGGCCACGGGATCGGAGCTCGCGCCAGCAAGGTGGGCTCGGTCCCGGGCGCGGCGGGCGGCAGGCCGTCCCCGTCGGTCCGGCTCTCGCGCTCGACGCCGGCTGACGCGGCGACCAGCGCTTCCGCCTCCGCAGCAGCGAGCGCCTCCGCGGCAGCCACGTCGTCGGATCCCGGTTCGGCCGGGGCGTCCGAATGCGTTGCGGACGCACGGATGGCGGCGGGCCCCTCCTCGGCGTCGGGCCCCGGCACGGCGGCGGGCCCCTGCTCTGCTTCGGGATCCGGGGCGCCAGCGGGCCCCTGCCCGGCCGCTGCCGCCTGGTCCGGCTCGTCTCCGGCGTGCGTGTCGGGCCGAGGTGCGATGACGTCCGCGGGGGCGTGCGCAGCAGCGGCAACGACGTCGGTCGCCGCCACAGGTTCGGCCGCGGGCGCCACGAGTCCACCGGCAGGCGTCTCAGCGTCGGCTGGGGCCGCCATCTTCGCCCCTGTCTTCGGCTTGCCGGCTGCGCTCCGGGAGGGTTCGTCATCCGACGCGCGGCCCGTCGGGTCACGCTGCTCCTGGAGATCCACCAGCTCCTGGACCAGCGCGACCTGGCGCCGGACGATCGCCCGGTCACGCTCCAGCGCCTCGATCGAGCTCGTGAGCTCGTCGTCCTGCTGCTGCAGGTGCGCGCGAAGGGCGGCCAGGGACTCGATCGCGTCCACACTGCAACGCTAGACGGCGATGCGGGCGGATACAACGGTCCCCGGGGTGCACGAAAGGACCGCCGGGCGCCGCCGTTGGTACCGTGCGACCCGACGACGGCGGCGCCCGAGTGAAGCGCCGGGCGCGAGGCCCATTCCCCCGGTTCCCCGGCCACCCGCCGCGGGACGCCGCCGGATCGCGCGTGGCGCGACGCGCGGCCGGCATACGGCATGCGCGGTCCCCGGGACTCGGGCCGGGACCAGCCCCGGTCCTCGCGACTCGCCCGGTCAGCGCGCCTGCGCCGGCCCGCCGAGCCTACGCGCGCGAGCCGCCGCCCAGGTAGTGCAGGGCCACCGCCGCATGGAGGGCCATCCCGGCTGCCATCGACGCCTCGTCGAACACTACCCGGTTGGAATGGTTCTGCGGCGCGGTCGCTTCGTCCACGCCCTCCGGCCGGGCACCCAGCTGCACGATCGCGCCGGGCACGCGCTGGAGCACGTACGAGAAGTCCTCGGCACCCATCAGGGGCGCGTCGAGCACGTGCACCCGGTCGGGGCCCAGCAGCTCGATCGCCAGGTCGCCCACCGTGCTCACGAACGTCGGTGTGTTCACCGTGACACCGTAGCCAGGCTCGATCTCGAGTTCCGCGGTGGTGCCGTGAGCCGCGCAGATCCCCTCCACCACTCGTCGCACACCCGCGTGCACCTTCGCGCGCGTCGCCTCGGACACCGTCCGGATGGTCCCGTCCAGGTGCGCCGTCTCGGGAACGATGTTGTCGCGCGTGCCAGCCGCCACGCGCCCCACCGTGATCACGGCCGGATCGAACACGTCGACGGTCCGGGTGACCATCGTCTGGAGCGCCAGGATGATCTCGGCCGCCACCGGGATGGGATCCACCTCCAGGTGAGGCGTCGAGGCATGACCGCCGCGTCCCCGCACTGTCAGGTGGATGGTGTCGGCCGCCGCGTAGATCGCGCCGGGCCGCAGGGCGATGGTCCCCGTCGGGTAGCGGGTGCCGATGTGGATGGCGAACGCCGCCTCGACCGGGCTCGGGGCCGATTCCAGCAGCCCCTCCTCGAGCATGTACCGGGCACCGTGCCAGCCTTCCTCCCCGGGCTGGAACATGAGCAGCACGTTGCCCTTGAGACTGGCGCGCCGCTCGGTGAGCAGCCGCGCCGCGCCGAGCAGCATCGCGACGTGCGTGTCGTGGCCACAGGCGTGCATGGTGTCGCCGGTCTCGGACGCGAATTCGAGATCGGTGTCCTCGTGCAGCGGCAGGCCGTCCATGTCGCCGCGCAACAGGATGGTCGGGCCAGGCTGGGCGCCCTCGATCACGGCCGTGACCGAACTGAGGGCACGGCCCAGGCGAGGCTCGAGCCCGAGGCGCTTCAGCTCGGCGACGACGATCGACTGGGTGGCGGGCAGCCGGAGGCCGACCTCCGGCCTGCGGTGCAGGGTGCGCCGCAGGGCGACGATCTCGGGAAGGATGGACTGCGCGTCGGCAAGGAGATTGTCAGTCATGGTGTGAGTATGGCGCGGCGGGGGCGTGGAGCGCGCTCCACCCGGCGCACGCCGGGTCGCGGACGCTGGCGGCACTCCCGCGACTCCTCCCGGATCACGGCATCCGCCACCGACGTGCGCAGCACCTGGCTCCAGGGCGCACGCGGATCGGGGTCCATGCACCCGGCCGTGGCGTCCGCGGCGGGATCCGCGCGGACGTCCAACCTTGGCGAGGGATCCCCCGCCGCACCGGCGCGTGGCGGGGGCCCACGGCGACCATCAATACAGCGGACAGACCCGTGGATGCGGCGTGGGATGCGCCGCGGCGAAGCTCACGGTGGTGGCGGCAATGCGCCGGGCGACCACGAACAGCTTGTTGTACGTCCCGTAGGGTCCCTCGGACGTCTGCAGCCAGACCTCCTGGCTGGTGGTGGCCGCCAGCGCCGCCGGCACCGTGTACTGGTGCCGCAGCACCTTGATCACCTGGTAGGTGTACAGGTGGTCGTCGCTGGTCCACGCGTAGACCTTCATCCCGATCATCCGGGCCCCGTTGTTCACCAGCGACGCGTTGAGCAGCGGCAGGAACATGCCGGTCCGCGCGTGCGCGTAGATGAACGCCGCGCCCCCTTCGCCGGGCTGCGAGTACTGCGGCATGTACATGGCCACGTTGCAGTACGGAAATGCGTTGCCCTTCTGCAGCACGACAGGCAGGTCGATGCCCATCGCCGGGACCGCGATCCTGGTGGCGACGGCGTACCTGAGCAGTCCGCAGTGGGCGTCCGTTCCGCTGGCGATCCGGGCAGCGATGTTCCCACTCCAGGTGGCGCGCCAGACGGTGGCCTGCTGCGCCGCCGTGAGCGAACTGGTGCCGGTGACGCTGCCGTTGGCGTCGGTCCGGATGGCGGCGAGCTTCACCACGGCGATCGGCTTGGCGCAGGTCCCGCGGTAGACCATCACGGAGTACGCGGTCGAGGGTTGCAGCCCCTGCGCGGTGATCGACATGACGCCGGTGCCGGTCGTATAGGCAACCAGCGTGGCTGTCCCGCTGATTCCGCCGCCGAGGTCGGCGCGCCAGATCCGCCGGGCCTGCATCGCGTCCGCCGACGGCACGGCCAGCACGGCGAACGTGGCGAGGGCGAGGAGGAACGCGGTGGCGCGAAGGGGAAGCTTCATGCGGACTCCTGGCTGCAGTTCGAGCCGGCATCAACGCCCGGGAGCAGGCAAGGACTCGACACGAGACATGCCCTCCGGGGCCATGCCATGGGCGCGGCATCTGCTGTTCCGGCGGACAGGATACCGGGAGACCGGCCAATCGCGCCGCTGGGGCTCCGACGGGCGGCCCTGAGCCGGGCGGCGTGGCGCGGTCGGGCGCGGGCGCCACGGGCCAGTGGTCTGGCCGTCGTCGGCGCCCGACCCCCGCTACAACTCCTGCCGCCGGAACGAGAGCCAGGCCAGCAGCACGGCGCCCAGCACGATCGAGACGTTGGCCGCGACAGGACCAAGGAGGTCGGGGGCGGGCTGTCCCAGGGCCAGGGCGCGTGCCGGGACCACGAGCGTTTCCGGCATGTACCGGCCCACGGTGGGCAGCGCGGACACGATCCCCGTGACGACGAGGAAGAGAACGCCGATCCCGGCACCTGCGGCTGCCGAGCTCGTGAGCGTGCTGCCCAGGAACGTCAGGGCCGCGTAGACCACCAGGCTGAGCCAGAGCAGCGCGCACATCGCGGCAAAGCCACCGACCGGCAGCGATCCGAACAGGACGAGCGTGTAGTAGTAGGCGAGCACCCCCGCCACCACGGTCGCGACGAGCAGGTTCGCCGCCACCGCCGCCAACTTGGCGACCAGGAACGCCCCACGTGCCACCGGCTTCGTGAGGATGAACGCCGCGGTTCCACGATCCTTCTCGGTGGCGACCGTCCCCATCGCCAGGAGGATGGCCGCGAGGGCTCCGAACTGCGTCAGGTTCTTGAGGAACTGGTCGACCGCGTCCGCGATGGTGGGCGTCGGGATCAGGCTCACGAGCGGGAGCTGGTCGCCGGCCAGCGCCCTGATGATCTCCGGCAGGTACTTCGCGGTCAGCGGCGAGATGATCGCGAAGAGCGCGAAGACGATCGCGACCACGTACAGGCGCATGGTGCGCGTCTGCTCCAGGAGTTCCTTGCGGAGCAACAGGCGGAAACCGCTCATCGCTCGGGGCGCGGCGAGGGTCCGGCCGACTGTTCGGGCCAGGACGACGGTGCCACGGGGGGCTGGACCGCGCCCCCGGTCCCGAGGGTCCCTGGGATCGCCTGCGCGTCGTGCCCGGCTCCCGCGGCGGCAACACCGGTCGGCGACGGTCCCCGCCCCGGCGCGTGCCGCGCACCGTTGGCGACCAGGTACAGGAACACGTCCTCGAGGGACGGGCGCGCGCGCTCGAACGAGGCCAGCGTGACTCCCGTGGAGGCCAGCAACGGCAGCAGGGCTGGACCGGCCACGGCCGGATCGTGGACGAAGACGCGCAGCAACCCGTGCTCGACGCGCATGTCGCGCACCCAGGGCTGCTCGCGGAGCGCGTCCGCCAGCCGCCCGAGCGCATCGGCCTGCCCGGGCTCCGGATCGATCTGGTAGACCGGCTGCGCATATCGCCGGAGGAGTTCGTCGATGGGCGCCTCGATCACCAGGCTGCCGTAGTTGAGGATCGCGACCCGGTCGCAGACGCGCTCGACGTCGGTCAGGACGTGCGTGGAGAGCACCACCGTGGCGGTCCCGCGGAGCCGCGCGATGATCTCCAGGACGTCCCGTCGGCCCTCCGGGTCGAGCGAGCTGACCGGTTCGTCCAGGAACAGCACCGAGGGATGATTGACGATCGCCTGGCCGATCCCGAGCCGCTGCCGCATGCCACCGGAATAGGTCCCGATCCGGCGCCGCGCCGCATCCTCGAGCCCGACGATCTCGAGGATCTCCGCGACGCGGCGACGCGCCTCGGCCGCCTGCAGGCCGTGCAGGCGCGCCACCATCTCGAGCAGCTCGACACCCCGCATCCAGCCATAGAAGCGCGGATCCTGGTCCAGATAGCCAATCCGACGCTGCAACTGGCCGTCGGTGCGCCCGATCGGGATGCCGTCCACCGTCGCCGTCCCGTACGAGGCGCGGGCGAGGCCGGTGAGCATCCGCAGGGTGGTGGTCTTGCCGGCGCCGTTGGGCCCGAGGAAGCCGAAGATGCTGCCACGGGGCACGCGGAGGTCGAGCGCTCGCACGGCGTGGATCGCGCCGAACCGCTTGCCAAGCCCGTGCGTCTCGATCGCGAAGCCGTCGCCTGGCTCCGGACCCGGAGCCGCCGCCTGCCCCGGCGCCGGCGCGACAACATGGGGTGGCGGCTCCACGGGGACCGGGATCACGGCACCCCGTTCGAGACCGCCGGCGGTCACGCGCTCACCGGGCCCGGTGGCGGTGGCAACTCCGTCGGTGCCCGGGATGGTCACGTGGCCATCGGGCACGGGGGACCGAGGCCGGCCCTCGGGCACAGCATCTCTCTCGGGCACAGCAGCCCTAGGCCGGCCCTCGGGCACGGGCGCCGTCACGCGTCCTCCCGGCCGAAGAAGAAGTAGGCGAGCGGCCCGAGGATGTTCACGAAGACGATGATCAGCGCCCAGACCGGCTTGCTCGCGAACCGGACGTGCCGCTCCTCGCGGAAGAGGTCGACGATGGCCAGCACGAGCAAGGCCAGTTGCAGGACGACCAGCGGGACGATGAGCGGCAGGACTTGCCGCAGCTGA
>JAKAHX010000050.1 GCA_021814735.1 Chloroflexota bacterium
AGCGCGAGCAGGTAGGCGGGGCTGGTCAGGATGAGGCTCATCGCGACGGGATCGGGTTGCACGGTGCCACAGGTCGGATCGAGGATCCCCAGGCCGCACGAGAGATGGACCTCCGGGAGGCGGAACAGGACCAGCGCCAGGTTCTGCGGGATGTAGCGCAGGTCCTCGATGCCCCAGGTTGGATGGTAGAGCGAGGGATCCGGACGGTACTCCGCGCGGGCGATGGCAGTGTAGGCGGGGTTGAAGAGCTGGCCCGTGGCGGCCAGGTTGTACGCCGCAAGTGCGAGGAGGGGGATCGCCATCCCGATCGCGGCCGATGCCAGGCGCGTGCGCCATGATCCCCGACCGACGAAGAGCAGGAAGATCCCGCCAAAGGCGACGGTCAGCCGGGAGAGTGCGGCGAGGCCCAGCAGGAACCCTGCCGCGGCATCGCGGCGATCGAGGAGCCCCCGGAGGCCCCGGACCCCGCCGGGACCCGGCAGGCGGCGCAGCCGACCCGCTGGCCTGGGCGGCCCGGCGCCCGCGCGCACGGTTGGGCCCGTCCGCGTCCCGGTACGCAGGCCCGCGTCGCCGTCGACAGCCAGGGTCACCGCGAGCAGGGTCAGGCCGAGCGCGACGACGTGCGCCAGGAACCACGTGGTCCCGATGGCGGCCGCGTACCAGGCGACGGTGCCGAACCCGAAGAAGACCGTCGCCGCGAGCGCCACGCCGCGGTCCGCCGCGAGGCGCCGGCAGAGCCGCCAGGCGAGCGCGACGTCCAGCGCCCCGAGCAGCGCCGCGGTGAGCGATGCCGGGGTGGCCAGGCCAAGAACGGCCACGACCGGCAGCAGCACGAGGGCGGGGAGCGGCGGGAAGGGGAGGATCCCCAGCCCCGGGTGGCCCGGGTCGGGCATGACGTCCTGGAAGTACCAGTTCTGCTGCGGCCCGGTCGAGACCGGGAACGAGATCGCCAGGCGGCCGTGCAGCCAGGCCTCCGCCTGCCACACGAAGTGGTTGTAGAAGTCCGAGTGCAGCGGGTTGGAGACCACGTACACCAGCGCGGCAACGACGGCCAGGGCGGCGCCGATGCGCCAGGACGGGATGGGCGCGAGCCGGTCGCCGATCGTCGTCCGCGGACCCCGGGCG
Source organism: Chloroflexota bacterium (assembly GCA_021814735.1). Classification (GTDB taxonomy): domain Bacteria; phylum Chloroflexota; class Limnocylindria; order Limnocylindrales; family CSP1-4; genus JAJYNJ01. The sequence goes on from JAKAHX010000050.1 coordinate 1,126, forward strand.
GGCAGGATCTCCGGTTCGACGGTCCACGGGAGGGACACCGACGCAGGGGCTCGCGGGGTCGTCCGTCCGGTGTCCGTTGCTATACTGCCGTGCACCTCGTCGCTCGTCAGGAGGCCCGTTCCCTGGTGCGATCGCCTTCGACGGGTGGGACCGATCGTGGCCTCGGAGCGCCGGGAGGTTCGGCGCGCGCCGGGCTTCGCATCCGCCCCATCGCGCTGCTGCTGCTCGCCGGTCTTGCTCTCCGGCTCATCATCGCATACGTCCTCTTCCCGGGTTCCGGCTTCAAGACCGACATCTCGAGCTTCACCTCCTGGGCCCTGACGCTGGCCCACTACGGGCCACCGGGCTTCTACGCGAACGCGGGCTTCGCCGACTACACGCCGGGCTACCTGTACGTCCTCTGGCTGGTGGGCCTGGCCGGGCAGGCGTTCGCCACGGTGCTCGGCACGGACCCGGCGGTGGTGGTGGGTCAGCTCATCAAGCTGCCGGCGATCTTCTTCGACCTCGCGGTCGCGTACGTCCTCTACCGGATCGTCCTGGCCTGGAACGGCAGCCTCGACGAGCCGGCCGAGTCGGCCGATGCGTCCGGGGCCGGAGCGACCGCCGCCGCTGGGGTGACCGGCGGTGCCGGAGCGAGCACGGCCGCCGGAGCGACCGGGGTTGCCGGGCGCGGGGAGCGGACGCCGCGGGTCCGGCTGCTGGCCCTCGGCGCCGCGGCGCTCTACCTGTTCAACCCGGTCCCCTGGTACGACTCGGCGCTCTGGGGGCAGATGGACTCGCTGGGTGCCCTGATCGTGCTCGGCGCGATCCTCGCGCTGGTGGACGGCTGGTCCGAGGCCGCCGCTGCCCTCGCGGTGCTCGCGGCGCTCGTGAAGCCGCAGTTCGGGCTGGTGCTCTCCCCGATCGTGGGCGTGATGCTCCTGCGCCGCCACCTGTTCGCACCCGGCTCGGGACCCACGCCGCGGCTTCGCAGCGAGCGACTGGCCAGCTGGTTCGTGGACGAGCAGGGCCCGTGGCGGATCATCTCGTCGATCGCGGCCGGCCTCTTCGTGCTCTTCGTGACGATCGTCCCGTTCCGGCTGGACGTGGTTGGGCTGGTGCGGCTCGTCCTGTCCACGGCGGCCGAGTACCACTACCTGACCGTCAACGCCTACAACGGCTGGGCGCTCGTCGCAGATCCCGGCGGCGTCTCGCTGGCGCGCGCGGGGACGTGGTCGAATGACCTGGTTCCGCTGCTCGGCCCACTGTCCGGGTTCGTCATCGGCGCCATCCTGCTGCTCGGCGGCATCGTCCTCGGCGTCCTGCAGGTGGCCTGGCGCGACAGCCGCCGCTCCATCCTGCTCGCCATGGCCTTCCTGTCGCTCGCGTTCTTCGTGCTGCCCACGCGCGTCCACGAGCGGTACCTCTTCCCGATCTTCGTGATCCTGCCGCTGCTCGCCATGACCTCCCGCCGGTGGCTCCTCGCGACGGTCGTGCTGGCGGGCGCGTCGTTCATGAACCTGCACGCCATCCTGACGCTGCCCCTCTACGCGACCCCGAACATCGCGGACCTGCTGGGCGGCCCGGCCTTCCGCTCCGAACCCGGGGTGCTCCTCTCCGCGGCGGGGCACATCGCCGTGTTCCTGGCGGCGCTGGCGGCGCTGGAGCCGGTCCGGTGGCTGGTAGGTCGCCTCCTGGGCAGGGCCGACGACGTCGGGGAGTGGGCCGGAGCGCCGGCAGGCGCGTCGGTGGCGGTGCCGCCGGCATCCGGACAACCACACGCGCCGCTGGCCAGCTCGCCGCTCTCGGCCGCGACGCCGCTCGCGACCGTCCTGCCATCGGCCACCGCGGCGCTCTCCACCAACGCGCCGCTCTCCGCCGCCGGGCCGGTGAGCGCCCGGACGCTCCAGGCAGCGCCCGCGGACGGCGCGCCGGAGGCCGAGTGGGTGCCGCGCCCGGCGACCCGCTGGGGCCTGGGAGCGCTGCGCAACCTCCTTGGCCCCGGGTCGATCCGTGCCGACCGCAGCGCATCCCTGCGCCGCGAGGGCACTGGCCGCGTGGACCGGCTGGACGCGCTGATCATGGTCCTGGTCTTCGTGGCGGCCATCACCACCCGGGTGGTCGGTCTCTCCCAGCCCTACGGCATGTACTTCGACGAGATCTACCACGCCCGCACCGCCACCGAGTTCCTGCAGGACTGGCGGTACGGGATGCCGCACGCGATCTACGAGTTCACCCACCCGCACCTGGCGAAGTACCTCATGGCCGTCGGCCTGGTGGCATTCGGCGACGACCGGGTTACCGGCTCCAGCGCCCTGGGCGTGCCGGTGCGCGATGCGGCCATCGAGCCCCGATGGTCCGACCCGGGGGTCTCCGCCGGCCGGCAGGGGGACCGCCTCTACGTGGCGACCGGGAGCGACGTGCTCGCCTACGATCTCCAGACGCGCGGCCTGGTGGCGCGCATCCCCGTGGCCGGCGCCAGCGCGGTCGCCGTCGACACGGTGCAGCACGTCGTCTATGCGGCGGGGGCCGACGGCGTCATCTGGTCGGTCCCAGGCCCCACCCTGGACGCGCTGCGATCGTCCGGGGGCGGCGTGGCCACCGTGCAGCCCGCGCGGCTGCCCGGGCCGGGCGCCGGCGGACAGGTCGTCCGGCTGGTCGTCTCCACCACCGGAAGCAGCCTGCTCGCGGTGACCGCGACTGGCGCGATGGTCAGCCTCGACACGACCACGGGCGCCGTCCTGGGCCGCGCCTCGGCCTCTGCGCAGGCCGGCACGGGGCCGGTGGAGGGCGTGGTCGCCCTTGACCCGGTGACCGACGTGACCGTGGATCTCTCGAAGCCCTACGACCCCGCGAAGCTCACCGCCCTCATGACGGCCCTCGGCGTGGCGTCCGGCCCGGCGATCTCGCTGCCTGCAGCCGTCACGCAGGCCGAGACGGCGGTCGCATCGGCCTCCGCGTCGGTGCAGCGGTACGCGACCCTCCGGTCGCGCACGGCAGCGCAGGAGCAGGCGCTCGCGACGGCCCGGCAGGCACTGGCATCGGCACAGGCGCAACTGGCCGCCGCGAAGGCGAGCCTGCGCACGGTGGTGGTCTCCGGGTTCCTCGGCGCGACCCAGCAGACCACGATCCAGGCGGCGCTGCAGGCGCTCGGCAGCGCGGCGCAGCTGACCAGCTCCCCGGTATTCGCGGTCTCCGGCGGCACCTCCGTCCGGTTCCTCGACGCGGTGACGCTCGACCCGGTCGCGTCGGTCACCCTTCCCGGCCCCGCGGGCGGCATGGGCTTCGCCGACACGACCGACATCGGTCAGCCGACGCTGTACGTCGCCGAGGGGCGGACGCTCCAGACGGTCCAGCTGCCCGGAGACGGCCCGCCGGTCCTGGGTGCCGCGGTGCCCATGCCCGGGCCGGTCACCAACGTCACCTGGGACGCGGCCTCGGACATGATCCACGCCCTCGGCACCGCGCCCGACGGGCACACGCCCACGATCTACGTGGTGGAACCGCACGGCAACGCGGTGTATGCCAACGCGAACCTGCCGTTCACGCCCGTTGCATGGGCGCTGGACCAGCAGCCCGGCAACCCCGGCGGTGATCGGCAGCAGCTGCTCACCTTCTCGTCCGCCGGCGAGGTGGCCGCGGTGGACGTGGGCAGCCACGCCTTCGCGTGGCGTCTGCCCGGGGCGATCGCGGGCTCCCTGATGATCGCGCTCCTCTTCCTGCTGGCCCGTCTCCTGTTCCGCCGGCGCTCCGTGGCGCTGATCCTGGCCGCCATGAGCCTAGTCGACGGCATGTTCTTCGCGAACTCGCGGATCGGCATGAACGACATCTACTCCGGCCTCTTCATCGTGGCCGCCTACGTCGTCTACGCGGCCCTGGCGCTCGGCAAATGGCGGGGGCGGTCTGCCCTGCTCGTCGGCCTGCCGCTGATGGGTGTCCTGCTGGGGTTGGCCTGTGCCTCCAAGTGGGTCGGCTTCTACGCCATCGGCGGCATCGGGCTGCTGACACTGCTGCGGAGCGGCCTCGGGCGCACCCTCGCCATCGCCTCGATGGCGGTGCTGACCGGGATCCTGGGCTACTACTCGATCAGCGCGGCCCCCGACGTGACCAACCCGCAGCTGAACGTCACGTTCCTGCTGATGATGATCGGGCTCACGCTGCTCCTCGCCGCGGGCGTCGCGGTGCGCAGCATGCACTGGACCGTGGAGGAGCTGCGGTTCGCGGTGTGGGGGCCGCTGGTCCTCGCGGCCGCGGCCGGCGCGGTCGCGATCTTGCTGGGCTCCAGGCCGGGGTTCCCGGTCTCCCAGCCGGTGCTCCTGGGCGTGGCGCTCGCGCTGCTGGCGCTCGCGGTGGTCGCCTACGCGGCCCCGCTCGTGCTGGCACGATTCCGGGCCGGCCCGCTGGCGCCCCCGCCCGAGCCGGGCGAGGCTCGCTCGTACGTCGATCCGCCGGCGCCACCGCCGTCGGAGGACTGGCTCGTGCCAGGCGCCCGATGGGGGCTGCCCTGGCTGTGGGCCCTGCTCTGTATGACCCTGATCCCGCTCGTCGTCTACGTGATCAGCTACATCCCCTGGGTCGCCCTGGGGAACCAGTTCTGGACCGGGTTCCCGCCCGGCAACCACGGGCAGACGCTCTGGCAGCTGACCGTCGCGATGTTCAACTACCACAACGACCTGCGCGTGCCGCACCCGGCATCCTCGCCGTGGTGGGCCTGGCCCTTCGACCTCAAGCCGGTCTGGTGGTACCAGGGGTCCCTGGCGAACGGCACCGGCGCCTCCATCTACGACACCGGCAACCTGGTCCTCTTCTGGCTCTCGATCGCGGCGTTCCCCTGGGTGGCGTGGCAGGCGTGGCGGCGCCGCAGCCTGGCACTCGGGATCGTGGTCCTCGCCGCCGCCAGCCAGTGGTTGCCCTGGGTCTGGGTGGACCGGGCCACGTTCCAGTACCACTTCCTGACCACGCTGCCCTTCTCGTTCCTGGCGCTGGCCTACTTCGTGGCGGAGCTCTGGCACGGACCCTCGCGCCGGACCTGGGCGCTGGCCCGGGTCGCCGCCGCGCTTGCGATCCTGGGCCCGGCCATCCTGTGGCTGCTCAAGGGGCCGCTGTGCACGCTGGCCGGCACGGCCATCGTCGACCCGGCGTCGCAGGTGTGCGGCACCGTGGCCAACCCGGTGATCGTGACCCAGCGGGTGACCGCGGCTGCGCTGGTGCTCGTCCTCGGCGCGGCGGGCACGGCCTGGCTCTGGTGGTCGGGGCGTCGGAGCGCCCTGGCCGACGGCCGCGTCCGGGCCCGGGTGGTCGTGCCGGTCGGGATCGCCGTGGTGGCCACGCTGCTGGCGCTGGTGCTTGCCCAGACGGTGGTGCCGGACGTGCAGTTCCTCTCGGTGCCGCTGGGCAGTGGAGGCCCGCTCGTGGTGGCCGCCATCGTCGGGCTGCTCCTGCTGGGCCCCGCCTGGCTGGCGCTCCGGGCGCGCGACCCGAGGCGGTTCGCGGTGGGCATCCTCGTCGCGGCGGCGCTCTGGTTCGTGGTCTGGTATCCGAACATCAGCGCGCTGCCGCTCCCGGGCTCGTTCGTGAACATGTACCAGGGGCTGCTGCCGACCTGGATCTACGACTTCCAGTTCACCGTCAACATGACGCCCGCCGCCCACCCGAAGCTGCTCACCGCCGGCACGGTGGCGCTGATCGCGGCCGTCGGGATCGGGTCGGCGGCCGTCATGTACGCCGCCCGGGCCTGGCGGCTGGAGCTGGCGGTACGCCGCGCCGAGCGGGAGGGCCGGCTCCCCGACGGCTCCGCCGGCGAGGTCGGCTAGCCCGGCGTGCCAGCGGCGGTCGGGGTCGCGGACGGTGCCCTGGACGGGATGGGCGCCCGGAACGACGGCGGGAGCTGTCCCTGGGCGGCCAGGCGCCGGATGACGAACCCGTAGTAGTCGTCCACGCGGGCCGTGACGCGGTCCCAGCCGAACTCCCGCGAGCGCTCCAGGCCGGAGCGGCCCATCCGCTCGCGGGCGGCCGGATCGTCCAGCAACTGCGCGATCGCGGCGGCCAGGGCCTCGGGATCGCGCGGCGGCACCAGCAGCGCCTGCTCGCCGCGCCGCACGACACCCTTGTAGCCGTGGATGTCGCTGCACACGATCGGCTTGCCGGACGCCATCGCCTCGAGCAGCACGATCCCGAACGATTCGTGCCCGGTCGCCGGCGAGACGTACACGTCGGCCGTGGCGAACCACCGCGCCTTCTCGTCCTCGCTCACGCGCCCCAGCATCTCCACCCCGGTGAGGCGGCGCGTCATCACGTAGCGGCGAGCCTCGCGGTCCTGCGGTCCATGGCCCACCACGAGCAGGCGGCAGTCGCGGCCCTCGCGCCGAAGCAGACGGAAGGCCTTCAGCAGGTAGAGCAGCCCCTTCCGGTCCTCGAGCCGACCCACGAACAGGAGGTTCGGCGTGCCGTCGCGCCAGCGCTCGATGGGCCGGGCGGACGCGAAGCGTTCGACGTCCACCCCGTTGGGGATCACCTTGTAGTCGCCCGGGAAGTACTTGTCGATGAAGTACCGGGCCGCCGCGCTCACCGCGATCCGGCCGTGGAGCCGCCGGGCGTAGCCGCCCAGCATGCGGCGACTGAACTCGTAGGCGGGGCTCCACCCGTTGTACGCGTGGAACGTGGCGACGTTGACGCTGGTGGACTCGCGGAGGAGCACCAGCGAGAGGAAGGGCACGAAGGGCTCGTGGAAGTGCAGCAGGTCGAACTGCTCGCGGTCGAGGACGTCGCGGCACTGCGAGAGGAACCGCGGCGAGACGGTCAGCGTCCCCACTGAGCCGTTGGACGGAACGGAGAAGCCGCGCCCGATCCGGATGATGTCGCCCTCGCTGGACCGTTGCAGCCCGTGGGTGCTGCTGATGATCCGCACGTCGTGGCCACGGGCACGCAGGTGCTGGTGGAGGAACCCGACGTGCGCGTTGACCCCGCCGGGCAGCGGGTAGATGTACGGCGTCACCAGCCCGATCTTCACGGCGACGCCTGCCGTTCCGTCGGGCCGGCATCCTCGTCCGATGACCGGGGGTCGAGGAAGCGCGGCGGCCGGAGGTTGCCCCCCGGGTAGCCGAGGTCACGCCCGGTCCCGTTCCGGAGCAGGGCGCCCCGCAGGTCGTCGCGGATGTCGCGGCTGTACTTGCGCAGCTGCCGGCCGTACATCACGACCT
>JAKAHX010000051.1 GCA_021814735.1 Chloroflexota bacterium
CCCGCCCCGGGCCCGTGGATAGCGCTGGCGACCCGGTTCCCACCGTGGCCTGCAGCTGACCCAGCGCTGCCTCAAGCGCGGGCCTGGCCCGGCTGGGCGCGCGATCGAGCAGTCGTTCCAGGATCGCCTCGTGGCGATCCAGCGCCCGGGCGAGACCCGGCGGGATGGATGCCGATGCCGAGGCGGTCGTTCCGGAGACGGTCTGCGAGAGGATCGACTGGTAGGCCTGCACCGCCGCCTCCACCGCCGTCACGTTGTCGCTGGCCGACGCGTGTTCCGCTTCCGCGAGGCGATCGCCGAGCCGGGCGGCCTCGGCGCTGTACCACGCGCTCGAACCAGCCGGCGGGAGGGAGAGCGCCTCGAGGGCGACCCGCGTCGTGTACAGGGGTCCGCCGGGGCCGCTTGCCGCGACGGTGGCACCGGCGCCGGCCACGACCAGCAGGGCGGCCGCGAGGCCGGCCGCGACGCGGGTGCGGAGCCGTGACGGCGTCGGCGCCACCCAGCGCCGCGGCGCCGACGCGCGACGGTCGGCCCGGGGATCGACGATCGCTCGACTACCCGGGGCCTGGAGGAACCGTGCGACCAGCGCATCGCGGCCCCGTGCAAGCGTCCCGGGATCGGCGTCGAGCGCGGCGCCCGCATAACGCTCGAGCGCGCGCAGCACGGGATCGTCGGGGGGCGTCGTGGATCTCGCACCGGAAGAAGTTCGTCCGGGCCCGAGGTGCATGCGCGGCCACCTCATCGCGACAGCCCCCGGGCGACAACCCCGCGCCGGCTCATCAGCGTGTCTCCTCGAGCGAGAGGTGCTCCGCGTCGAACGTGCCTGCCAGTCGCCTGCGCAGCGCGGCGAGCGCCCGGAACTGCAGGGCACGGACCGCGATGTTGCCGCGGCCCATCACCTTCGCGGTCTCCGCGGTGCTCAGCCCCGCGAAGAACCGGCACGCGATCACCTGCTGCTGTTCTGGCGTGAGCGAGCGGATCGCCGCGTCGAGCGCCGCGAGATCGGCCGACCGCGCGGCCAGGTCGGCCGGGCCGGGATCGTCCGTGGCGCGCCCTTCGACCGCGTCCAGCGGTCGGTGCTCGTGCACGGTCCTCCCGTGGTCGATCACGGTGTTGTGGGCGAGCCGGAAGAGCCACGCGGCAAACGGCACCCCACGGTGCTCGTAGCGCGGCAGGGCCTCGATGACGTTTACGAAGATCCGCTGCACGAGGTCCTCCGCGTCGCTGGGCTCCCGGACCCGGTAGCGCACGTACCGGAACAGGCGCGGCGCAAACAGGTCGTACAGGCGCCCGAACGCGTCGGCGTCCCCGCCCTGCGCCTGCCGCACCAGGTCCTCGACCGTGCTTCCATCGCTCGTGGAAACGACGGACCGGGGCTGGCGTGACGGTTGATGCTGGACGTCCGCGCGATCGCCTCGCGGTGCCTGCCCGTCCGGGGTCACGGCGCCATGCTGCCCCATGTCCCCTCGGCCGTCCACCGGTACGATCGCCGGCCGCCCGTGCCGTCCTCCGGGCGGCGCGGGCTCAGCGGATGCACGCGCTCAGTAGATCCAGGGGATCAGCTTCCGGGTGCGCCTTCGATAGTCCGGGTACGCGGCGTAGCGATCGGCGAGCCACGCCTCCTCGCGCCGGGACTTGAGGTCGAAGAAGATCCCGAGCAGGAGGCCACAGACGATCGCCAGCGGCGAGGCCATCGCGAGGCCCCAGCCAATGGCTCCCAGGATCAGGCCGGTGTAGATCGGATGGCGCACCATTGCGTACGCGCCGTGCTCGACCAGGTGGCCCCGATCCCTGGGGCGTGGCACCGCGGTGAGGCTGTCGCCGAGATCGAGGACCCCGCGCAGCGCAAGCAGGCCGCCCGTGCCGACCAGGATGACCCCTCCCGCCGCGGACGCCAGGCGCACCTCACCGGACCACGCAGGCGCCAGGAGCCCGGCGCCGAAGATGGCCAGGAAGATGAGACCCTGCAGTGCGACCCAGCCCTCGCCACGAGGACCCAGGTCGGGGAGCGTGCGCTGCACGCGCAGACGGTACCGCACGTGGAGCCGAAGGGTCGTGCGCGGGCATCCGGCACGGCTTTGCCCGACGGCTTCGCCCACCAGGCGGGTGGCCGGCCGATGCGCAGTCGGCTGGCCGACGCGTGACCGGCCGACGCGCGTGCCGGCGCGTACACTCGATCCAGTGGACGGAGACGAGACCGTCAGCCTGCAGGAGCGGCTGGCACCGAACAGCGTCTGCTTCGGGTGCGGGCCCGCCAATCCCGGGGGGCTCCACCTGCGCAGCTTCGAGCGCGGGGACGAGGTCGTGGCGGAGTGGCAACCCGAGGTGCGCCACGAGGCGTTCCCGGGGGCGCTGAACGGCGGCATCATCGGCACCCTGCTCGACTGCCACAGCAATTGGACGGCGGCGGTGGCGCTGATGCGTGCCGCGGGTGCCGACGAGGTGCCGGCCACGGTCACGGCATCCTTCCAGGTGCGCTTCCTCCGCCCCACCCCGACCGACGGCCCCGTGACCCTCCGGGCGCACGTGGTGGACCTGCAATCCGATCGCGCCACCGTGGAATCCACCCTGGAGGCACACGGCGAGCCGTGCGCCACGTTCCGGGGCACCTTCGTCGCTGTGCGCCCCGGACATCCCGCCTACCACCGCTGGGAGTAGCGGCAGGGATCGCGGCCCGGGCTGAGCTGTGCGAGGCCCACGACCGCGGCGGCCAGGGTCGCACGAGACCGGTCGGTGGGAGGCCGGTCGGTGGCATGCGCGGGCATCGTTCTCCGCCGGGCATCCGCCGCGACGCCGGGATTCCCGCCCGGCGGCTCACGCCTCGGCCAGGCGCGCCCGGCCCGATTCGTCCAGCTCGACGAACCCTTCGCGTGCGAGGGTCGCGATCGTCTCCCGCACCGCCGCGGGATCGTGTGTTCCCCGCGGCCCCTCGACGTCGGACCATGCGCCCGGCGGGGCATCGCGCAGCTCGCGCAGCAGCTGGCCGCGCAGCCAGCGCCTCGTACGGGGGAAGGGCAGTGCGCCGGCGGGACCTGCCCCGTGCCGCGCCCGAGCGCGCGACGCCGTGCCCGATGCCGTGCCCGATGCTGTGCGCGACGCCGGGCGCGCGACGGCTCCCGTCGGTGACGATCCTCGCGCGTGATGTCCGGCACCCGCCGTCCGCGACGTCCGCCAGCGGCACCAGGCGCTGACCGGACACGCACTGCATCCGGGATCTCGGGCTCGGCAGATCCCGGCTGCCAGGTCCATCAGGGCATCGGCGACCGTGCCCGGCCGCCCGTCCGCGGAGCGTGCGAGCAGGTCGCCCAGCGCCTGCACCCGGCCCGGCGCTGGATCGTCCAGCACGCGTCCCAGGACCCGCCGCACGTTGACGTCAACGGGCATGACCGTGGCGCCGAAGGCCCGCGCGGCGACGGCCCGCGCCGTGTACGGCCCCACGCCGGGCAACTCCACCAGGGAGTCCAGGTCACCGGGCACGCGCCCGCCGTGCCGCTCCGTGATCGCCTGCGCGGCCGCCCGGAGCGCGAGCGCGCGACGGTTGTACCCGAGTCCGGCCCATGCCCGCAGCACCGCCGCCGGCGTCGCGACGGCCAGCGCGGAAGGTGTCGGGAATGCAGTGCAGAAGGTGGCCGCGGCGGCCAGGGAGCGGTCGATCTGGGTCTGCTGGGACATCACCTCCACCACGAGCACGTGCCAGGGGTCGCGGTCGTCCCGGCCGGGCAGTGATCGTCCGTTCGAGGCGTGCCAGGCCAGCAGCGCATCGCGCATCGCGGCGGCGTCGGCCGGGGCCGATGGCTCGTCCGGCGCCCTCACGGCCCCCGTCGGCGCCGGTCCACGACGCGCGGCCTTCGCGGCCCGCGCGAGGGGCGCCCGATCCACCGCGTTCTCGCTTGCCACCCGCGCAGGCTACCCCGCCGGAACGCAGACCAGCGGAGGGTCTGCGGGCTCCCCCGCCCGGTCGACCTGCGGCCCCCTCGCAGCCGGCGCATCATGCGGGCATGGACCAGCTGCACCGGACGCTTGCCATCGCCGCGGTCGCCGGCACGCTCATCGCCCTCGCCTGGACGGCCGTGGTCTTGCTGACGGGTCGCGGCGGAGGCACGAGACTGGCCTCCTTCCAGAGCGCCGTGGTGGGCGTCGTCGCGGTCACGGCAGTGGTCGGGCTCGTGCTCCTGTTGACCGGGCACGCGCCCAACGACTCGATCCACCTGCTGTACGGGCTCCTCGCCGTGGCCGCCGTGCCCTTCGCGGTCTCCTTCGGTGCCCGCCGCACCCCGCGCGCCCAGCTCGGGCTGCGACTGATCGGGCTCGTCGCGCTCGGACTGTTCATCCTCCGGCTCTTCATGACGGGCTGAGCCCGCGCGTGCGGCATGCCCGGCATTCGAGGATCATGACCTCGACACCGGGCGTGTCCGGGGCCCCCGGCACCGCGTGAGCGTGCCCTCTCTGCACGACCGCGGCCCCGCCACGGAGGCGCTCGACCAACCGCAGGGGGTCGTGCCATGAAGATCGCCATCCTGGGGACCGGAAGTGTGGGCGCGGCGCTCGCACGCTCGATCCGTCGCACGGGCCAGGACGTCACGGTGAGTTCGACGAACCGAAGCGCGGCGCAGGAGCTGGCGGGGGAGGTGGGCGCCCGGCTGGCCGAGACCAACGCGGAGGCGGTCAGCGGCGCCGAGCTGGTGATCCTCGCCGTCCCGACCGGCGTCGTCGCCAGTGTCGTGGGCGAGCTCGGGCACGCGCTGGACGGCAAGATCGTCGTCGACGTGACCAACCGCCCGACACCCGACCTGGAGGGCGGGCGGACGACCTCGATCGCCGAGGAGCTGCAGGCCCTGGTCCCCGACGCGCGCCTGGTCAAGGCGTTCAACACGGCCTTCGCCGCCCGACAGCAGGACCCCCGCGTGGCCGACATGCGCGCCGACGCCTACGTGGCCGGGGACGACCAGGACGCCAAGGAACGGGTGATGGCGCTCGCCGCGGCGATCGGCTTCCGACCCATCGACGTCGGTCCGCTCGCGCAGGCGCGGACCCTGGAAGGAATGGCCTGGATCCACATCAGCCTGCAGATGCGCCACCAGTGGCCCTGGCAGAGCGCCTGGAAGATCGTGGGCCCCACCGGACCCGACGAGGGCTGACGCGTGCCGCACGGCGATCCCGCCCGTCGCGGGAGCGGCGGACGTGGTCGCAACCAGGCGGTCAGGGCGGAGCCGCGGGGGATCGGGAGCGCGGGCGCGCCCGATCCGCTCCGGCTGGAGGTCCGGCTGCTTGGCTCGCTGCTCGGGCAGGTGCTGGCCGAGCAGGGCGGCCCCGGCCTGCTGGACCTGGTGGAGCGGGTGCGCGGCAGTGCCATCGCACTGCGGGCCGTCCCCGATCCCGTCGAGCGCGCCCACCTGGCCGCGGTGTTCGACGGCCTCGACCTCGAGACGTCGGAGCTGGTCGCCCGCGCGTTCACCCGCTACTTCCAGTTGGTGAACCTGGCAGAAGAGAAGCAGCGGGTCCGGGCGCTCCGTCGCCGGGAGCGTGCGTCGCCCGAGGGATTCGTGGCCGAGTCGATCGGGGCGGCGGTGCGGCAGCTGGCCACCCTCGGCTGGGATCGGCCCCGCGTGGAATCGCTGCTCGCCGGGCTCTCGATCCACCCCGTCCTGACGGCCCATCCCACGGAGGCTCGCCGGCGCACGGTCCTGGTGGCGCTTCGCCACGTGTACGAGCTGCTCGATCGGCTGGACGATCCGCGGCTCGCCCCGCGGGAGGACCGCGAGGTGCGACGGAGGCTGCGCGAGGCGATCACGATCCTCTGGCAGACCGACGACCTGCGCGAGGAGCGCCCGTCCCCCCTGGACGAGGTCCGCTCGGCGATGGTCTTCTTCGATGCGACGCTCTTCGCGGTTGCGCCGCGCGTCATGCGTGCGCTCGACGCGGCGCTCGACATGCTGCCCGCCGACGACGCCGGGTCACGCGCCGCCGGCGGGGCGTGGCCCGCTCCGGCAGGCCTCGCTGCCCCGGAGGTGCGGCTGGTTCGCCTCGACGGGGGCTCGGACGCGGGCAGGACCGGGACCCGCCCGCCGCGTGTCCCCACCTTCCTGCACTGGGGCAGCTGGATCGGCGGCGACCGGGACGGCAACCCGAACGTGACGGCCGACGTGTCCCGGGCCACGATGCGCATCCAGGCCGACCACGTCCTGCGGGCGTACGAGCGCGTCGCGGAGCGCCTGCTGCAGACCGTCTCGATCGCCACGTCGCGGGTCCGGGTGCCCCCTGTGCTCGAGGCCTGGCTGGCCGCCCAGGCCCGGCGCCAGCCGGAGCTGGCGCGCGAACTGGACCGACGGTTCGCATCCGAGCCGTACCGCCGCGTCTTCGGGCACATCGGCCACCGGCTGCGCTGCACCCGGGTGCGGCTGGTCGGGCCCGCGGCAACGGCGCAGATCGGCGCGATCCCCGGGATCGGGCAGGAACTCCCCGGGGCTGTCCAGGGCGTCGGACCGGCCACGGACGGCGGCACCGCCGTGGACGGTGGCTACGCCGGGCCGGCGGAGCTCCTGGCCGACCTGCGCCTGGTCCAGGACGCCCTGGCCCTGGCCGGTGCCGGCCGGCTGGCCTGGGGAGAGGTCCAGGAGTTCGTCTGGCAGGTGGAGGCCTTCGGGTTCCACCTCGCGGAGCTCGAGGTACGGCAGCACTCGGTGGTGCACGAGCAGGCGCTGGCGCTGCTCCGGTCGGGCGCCGATCGCCGGGCCGAGGCGTCACCCGGCGTCACGGTCGGGGAGGTGATGGACACCTTCGTGGCGATCGCCGACCTCCAGCGCGACTTCGGCGAGGCCGCGTGCCATCGGTACGTGATCAGCTTCACGCGCTGGCCGGAGGACGTGCGGGCCGTGCTGGAGCTCGCCGCGATCGCCGATCCGGCCGGCGGCCTTGCCGATCGCATCGACGTCGTCCCGCTCCTCGAGTCGCTGGACACCCTGGACGGAGCCGGTGCGCTCCTGCGCGCGCTGCTGCGGGCGCCCTGGTACCGGGGCCACCTCGCCCGGCGCGGTGGGCGGCAGGAGGTGATGCTCGGCTACTCCGATTCGAACAAGGAGTCCGGGTTCCTCTCCGCCGCGTGGGCGCTGCACCGGGCGCAGGCGGCGCTGGCCGAGGTCGCCGCGGCGGAGGGGGTCGAGCTGACGCTGTTTCACGGCCGGGGCGGCGCCATCGGTCGCGGTGGCGGCCCCACCAACCGGGCGATCCTGGCGATGGCCGCCGGGTCGGTCCGCGGACGGCTGAAGCTGACCGAGCAGGGCGAGGTGATCGCGGCCCACTACGGCAACCCCGCCATCGCGCTCCGGCAGCTCGAGCAGGCGACCCACGCGGTCATCGGAGCGTCCATCCCCGAGCACGATCAACGAGTCGCCGCCGCGGCGGCACGGTGGAGCGCCGTGATGGACGAGCTCGCCGCCGCGGCGCGGGCCGCGTACCGCGCCCTGGTGTGGGACGAACCTGCCCTGGCCGACTACTTTGCAGCCGCGACACCGATCAGCGAGATCGCCGGGCTCAACATCGGGTCGCGGCCGACGGCCCGGGCGGGAACGGCCACCGCCGCGGCCACCCCGGCCCGTCCGGAGGAAACGGCGACCGGAGCGGACCGTCCATCCAGCCCGGCTCCAGCACGCGCGTCGGCGGAACGACCCACCCCGACCTCGGCACGCGCGGCGCCGGATCCATCTGCCCTGGCCCCGGCACGCGCGGTCGCGGCGGGGCCGGGGTCCTCGCTGGATGCGCTGCGCGCGATCCCCTGGGTCTTCGCCTGGTCCCAGAGCCGCGCCTTCGTGCCGGGCTGGTACGGTCTCGGCTCGGCATTCGATGCGTTCCTCGAGCGGCACGGCGCCGGCGGGCTGCAGACACTCCGCCGGATGTACGCAGCATGGCCGTTCTTCGCGTCGACCCTCGACAACGCCGAGCTGGTGCTGGCCAAGGTCGACCTGGGCGTGGCGGCGTCCTACGCGGGACTGGCCCGGGACGTCCCGGGGGCGGATCGGATCTGGGCAGCGATCCGGGGGGAGTACGGGCGGAGCGTCGCCGGCGTGCTGGCCGTGACCGGACGCACGCGGCTCCTCGATGGATCGCCGGTCCTGCAGCACAGCATCGAGCTGCGCAACCCGTACGTGGAGCCGCTGAGCGAGGTCCAGGTCCGCCTCCTTGCCAGGCTGCGCGGCCTGCCGCCGGGCGATCCGTCGCGAGACCGCCTGCAGCGCGTGATCCGGCTGACCGTCAACGGCGTGGCGGCGGGGTTGCAGGGGACCGGCTGATCCCGCGCGCCCGGA
>JAKAHX010000052.1 GCA_021814735.1 Chloroflexota bacterium
CAGGAGGCCCCGTCCCCGTTCTGCCCGCCACGGCGCCCGAATCGGTCGGCAGCGCCACGGCACCGGTCGTCGTCGAGATCTGGGCCGACTTCCAGTGCCCGTTCTGCGGCCTCTTCACCCACGGCCTGGAGCCCACCCTGCTCCGCGAGTTCGTGGTGCCCGGCACGGCCCGGCTGGTCTTCCGCGACTTCGCCTTCCTGGGCCCGGAGTCGCTCACGGCCTCGGTCGCGGCGCGCTGCGCCGGGCAGCAGGGCGCCTTCTGGAGCTTCCACGACCTGCTCTTCGCCAGCCAGAACGGGGAGAACCAGGGCACGTTCAGCGACGCCCTGATGACCCAGATGGCGCGCTATCTGCAGCTCGACGTGCCCGCGTTCGAGACCTGTGTCAAGGACCCCTCGGTGGCCGCCGCCGTGGAGCAGAGCCGTGCCGAGGGCGAGGCGCTGGGCATCCAGGGCACGCCGTCGCTGCGCATCGTCGGCCCGAAGCAGACGGTGCTGCTCGGCAGCATGCCCACCATCCCGGTGCTCGCGGCGACGATCGACCGGATGGCGCACGGGCTGCCCGCCCCGACGCCGGCGCCGACCGCCCGCCCTGGCGCGTCGGGAACGGCCGCCCCGGCCGCGTCTGGCTCCACCGCGCCCGCGCTCCCGTCGGTCACCCCGGCCGCGTCGCGATAGGCGTCCGGCCCGCGCCGATCAGGTGCGCTCGACGTCGCGGATGGTCTCCTGCAGGATGGCCGCCGACCCGCGCAGGCCCTCCTGTTCGGCCGCATCGAGTTCCAGGCGCAGCGGCTGGACGACGCCGGAGCGGTCCACCACCGTCGGCAGGCTGAAGGAGACGTCCCGCAGCCCGTAGTAGCCGTCGATCCGGCTGGAGACCGACAGCACGGTCCGCTGGTCTCGGACGATCGCCTCCACCAGCCGCAGCAGGCCGGCGCCGATCGCGTAGTAGGTGGCGCCCTTCCGCTCGATGATCTCGTACGCCGCGTCCCGGGTCTGCCGGAAGATCCGGTCCATGGCCGCCGGGTCGTACGGCCGGCCCTGGGAGGCGCAGAACGCCGGGAGCCGCATCCCCGCGATGTTGGCCAGCGACCAGACCGGCACCTCGCTGTCGCCGTGCTCGCCGATGATGTAGGCGTGGACGCTGCGCGGATCCACGGTGAAGTACTCGCTCAGCAGGTACCGGAACCGGGCCGTGTCCAGGATGGTGCCCGAGCCGATCACGCGCTCCGGTGCCAGGCCCGAGAGACGCCACGTCTCGTAGGTCAGCACGTCCACCGGGTTGGTGGCCACCAGGATGATCCCGTCCGGGTTCGCCCGCGCGACGGCCGGGACGATCTGCCGGAAGATCGTCGTGTTGCGGCGCGACAGCTCCAGGCGTGACTCGCCGGGACGCTGGTTGGCGCCCGCCGTGATCACCGTCACGGCGGCCCCCGCGCAGTCCTCGTAGTCGCCCGCCCAGACGCGCGCGGGCGGCGCGAAGGGCATCCCGTGGACGAGGTCCATCGCCTCGCCCTCGGCGCGCTGCCGGTTGACGTCCACCAGGACGATCTCGGTGGCCAGGCCGCTCAGGAGGAGCGTGTACGCGAACGTCGCGCCGACGTTGCCCACCCCCACGATCGCGACCCGGCTGGGCTGCAGGTGCTGGCTCATCGCGAACGCACTCTAGCAGGCCGGCACGTCCCCGGGCAGGGGTGCGGGTCCGTCCGGGCTCACCGCGCCCACGGCCGACGACGACCTGGGTGGGCTGACGACCCGGACGGGCGACAGCCGGATCGTCCACACTGGCGGGCGAGGATCGGCGATGGCAGGAGGTGCGCGATGACGGCGACCAGCGGACCGGGGCCAGCGGCGCCCGACGTGGTCCGGCCGGGGGACGCGGCATGGGCCAAGCACGAGTTCTACATGCGGCTGGCCGGCGTGGTCGAGAGCGGCGCCAAGTGCCTGGGCAGCCGGGTGGGCGCAGTCGCCGTGCGCGACGACCGGGTGCTGGGAATGGGGTACAACGGCACGCCCAGCGGCTACCCCAACTGCACGGAGGAGGAACGCGGCTGCCGCCGCTGCGCGCTGCGCCATGACGCGCCCGCAGCGGGCCTGACCGGCCGCCTCTACGACATCTGCCTCTGCGTCCACGCCGAGCAGAACGTGGTGGTCACCGCCGCGCGCTTCGGGGTAGCCCTCGCCGACGCCTGGGTCTACACCACCCTGCAGCCCTGTTTCGGGTGCCTGAAGGAACTGATGCAGCTGCGCGTCCGCGGGATCATCTTCCTGCGGCCCTGGCAGGCGCGCCATCCCGACTACGGCTGGGTCGAGGACGAGTACGAGCGCCTGGTGGTGCACTTCCGCTCCCGCGGCGGGACCTTCGCCCGGCTGGAAACGGGCACCCCCGTCGAGCCGGTGGGCGTCTCCATCGGCGGCCCGCTGTCGTAGGCGCCCGATGATCGATCCGTCCCACGGGGCCAGCCCGACCCGCGCCCCGGACCCGCCGGCCCCCGTGCGGTCCGTTCGCAGCCCCCGCTCCCGCTGCTGGTGGCCGGACGGAGACGAGCCGACGGACGGCCTGATGGCCGCCTACCACGACGAGGAGTGGGGCGTCCCGGCCCACGGCGACGCAACGCTCTTCGAGCGCCTCGCCCTCGAGTCGTTCCAGGCCGGGCTCTCCTGGTCCACGATCCTCCACAAGCGAGCGGCCTTCCGCCGGGCGTTCGCCGGGTTCGACCCGGCGACGGTGGCAGCGTTCACCCCCGCGGACGTCAGGCGCCTGCTCGCCGACGCCGCGATCGTCCGCAACCGCGCGAAGATCGAGGCCACCGTGGCCAACGCGCGCGGCGTCGTGGCCATCGCCCGCGAAGCCGGCTCGTTCGACGCGTGGCTCTGGGGCCATCTGGACGGCCCGCCACGCCGCCTGCGGCCGACCGCGACGCGGGCCGACATCCCCTCCACCGATCCCCTCGCGCTGCGCCTCTCGCGGGAGCTCCGGGAGCGCGGCTTCCGGTTCGTCGGGCCCACGATCGTCTACGCCTTCCTGCAGAGCGTCGGGATGGTCGACGACCACCTGCCCGGCTGCTGGCGCTACCGAGGCTGAGGACCGCATCCCGTCCGGCCTCGCTCCACGCGGATCCCGCCGATCCCGCCCTGTCAGACGACCCCGACCGTTGAGCCTCCTTCCCCGAAGAGGCTTGATTCCGCGCCGCCCGCCTGCTATGGTGCCCCCAGGGTTGTTCGTTTCTAACAGGCAGGAACTATGCCAGGTCTGCGGCACGCGGCCATGCTCGAGGTGAACGAGTTCCTCGTCCTCGACTTCGTGCGCGCCCACGGCCACACCACCCGCCCGGAGATCGCGCACGCGCTGGGGCTCTCTGCGTCCTCCGTGAGCCGCATGGTGGGTCGGCTCCTGCGTGCCGGCCTGATCGTGGAGTCCGCGGGATCCCGCGAGCTCCCCGGCCGGCCGCGGGCCCGCATCACGTTCAACGACCAGGCGGGGAGCGTGATCGGCGTGGACCTCGGCGGGACGAAGTGCCACGCGGCGCTGGCGGACCTGAGCGGCACGGTCCTGCACGAACTGCGCCGACCCACCCACGGCGACGCGGCCCCCTACCGCACCCTGCTGGCCGTGATCCGGGACCTCCGGGGGGAGGCGCGGCGCCGCCAGCTCCCCGTGCTGGCCGTCGCGGTCGGCGTCCCGGCGATCCTGGATGCCGAGACCGGCGTGGCCGTCTGCGGCCCCAACGTCCAGTGGCAGGACTTCGCGATCGTCCCCCGGCTGGCCGCCGACGTGGACGTGCCGGTCATCGTGGAGAACGACGTCAACCTCGCCGCGCTGGCACACGCGTGGCGAGGCGATGCGCGCCAGGTGGATGACTTCGTGACCATCTCGATCGGGACCGGGATCGGGGCGGCGGTGGTGGCCAACGGGCGACTCGTGAAGGGCCACCGGAACGGCGCGGGAGAGATCGGATACCTGACGCTCTCGACCGACCGGCTGCATCGCCGGATGGAGAATGGCGTCGGCGATTTCGAGGAGCGCGCCTCCGGCCCGGGCATCGCGCGACGGGCCGCGGAGCTGCTGGCCACCACGGGGGAGCCGTCCGCGCTCCGCGGGGCCGACGTGACGCCGGCGGCCGTCTTCCGCGCCGCGGCGGCCGGTGATCCGTTGGCCGGGGCGGTCATCGACGAGCTGCTGGATCAGGTGGCCCTGGTCCTCGTGGCGGTCGGCGCCATCCTGGACCCGGAGCTCGTCATCCTCGACGGAAGCGTCGGCAGGTCGCTCTCGCCGTACGTCGACCGGCTGGCGCAGCGCATCGGGGGACGCCTGTGGACGGCCCCGCGCTTGGTGGTCTCCTCGCTGGGCGGTGACTCGACCACCATCGGGGCCATCGCGGCGGCCCTCCAGAGTGTCCGGCAGAAGGCCGCGCCCGCGTCGCTGTTCGGGGTGTTCGACGTCGGGGGGCACACGGAGGTGGCGGAGGGAACAGCACGACCGGCCGCGACCGCGGCCTTCGGCTAGACGGCGCCAGTCCGGCGCCGAACCGGACGGCGACGGGCACAGGGAGTGAGAGGCAGAGGGAAGAGGAGGTTCGACATGCGACGTCCGCGAGGACGCACGTTGCTGGCGCTCCTGGCCGTGGCGACGGTCCTGGGAGCGTGCTCCGGGGCGGCCACCCAGGCACCGGGAGGCGGCGGCCAGGTGACGCTGCACGCCCTGTTCATGAAGCAGGCCGCCTACAGCGACGCGGACGTGAAGGCGATGACGGATGCCTTCACGGCCGCCAACCCGGGCATCACCGTGGTGCCCGAGTACGTGGGCTACGACGCCCTGCACGACAAGATCGTGACCGACCAGGTCGGCGGCTCGGGTCTCTACGACATCGTCCTGATGGACACGCCGTGGCCGGCGGAATTCGTCAAGGCCAACATCGTGACCGACATCACCGACAAGATCCCCGCCGACTTCAAGAACGGGATCTTCCCGTCGGCATGGACCGCCGCGACCTACAACGGGCGCTACTACGGCGTGCCATGGATCAACGACACCAAGTTCTTCTTCTACAACACCAAGATGTTCTCCGAGGCCGGGATCACGTCGGCCCCGAAGACCTGGGATGACGTGGTCGCCGATGCCAAGGCGATCAAGCAGAAGGGGATCGTCCAGTACCCGATCGTCGCCAGCTGGAAGCAGGTCGAGGCGGTGATCTGCGACTGGACGCAGCTGGCGGCCGTCTTCGGCGGTGCGAATTTCCTCGATGCCCAGGGCAACGCCACCTTCAACACCGGCGGCGGGCTGGGCGCGCTCCAGTTCATGAAGAGCCTGCTGGACCAGGGCCTGGTCAACCCGGCGTCGCTCGGTTTCATCGAGGACGACGTCAACAGCACGATGGCCGCGGGCCAGGCCGCCATGGCGCTCAACTGGACCTACGGCTACAGCGTGATGAACGATCCGAAGCAGTCCAAGGTCGCCGGCCAGATCGCGGTCGTCGCGAGCCCCGGCGAGGGAAACGTCGCGACCAGCGGCGTGAACGGCGGGATGAGCCTGGCGGTCACCAAGAGCTCGAAGCATCCTGACCAGGCGCTCCAGTACGCGCTGTGGATCGCCAGCGAGAAGAGCCAGGAGATGGACACCGCGAACGCGTTCCCCATGTGGAAGGCGTCGTTCCAGAACCCGGAGGTGACCAAGGCGAACCCGGCGTTCTTCGCGGCGGCGCAGGAACAGTTCGCCAACCTCGTGGCCCGGCCGGTGGTCCCCTACTACACCAAGCTCTCCAACGCGCTGCAGGTGGCGATCCAGCTGGCGCTGCAGGGCAAGGAGAGCCCCAAGCAGGCGCTGGACGACGTGGCGGCCAAGCTGCCGCAGCTCCAGCAGTAGCAGGCACCGGGATCACCGGCGGCTGCTCGGGAATCGGACGATGAGCCAGGCGCTCCGGGTGCGCGCGGCGGGCACGGGACCCGCGCATGCCCGGAGGCCCTGGCCGGAATCGTGGGTGGCGGCGGCGTTCATCGCCCCCGCCGCCCTCGTCGTCCTCTTCGTGGTGGTGGTCCCGCTCGCCCGGGCGGCGTGGATGAGCCTCTTCGACATCAGCCTGGTCCGCCCGGGCGACGAGCCGTTCGTCGGGCTCGGGAACTACATCGAGCAGCTGACGAGTGGCGACTTCTGGGCGGCCACGTGGCGCGCGCTCTGGTTCACGGTCGTCTCCACGGGACTCGAGCTGGGGCTGGGGCTGGCCCTCGCTCTCCTGATGGACCAGCCGCTGCGGTTCCGGTGGCTGCTCCGCACGCTGGTGATCCTCCCCTGGGCCCTGCCCACCATCGTCAACGCCCTGATGTGGCGCTGGATCGACAACGCCGAGTACGGGGCGCTCAACGCGCTGCTGACGCAACTTGGGATCCTGCACAGCTACCAGGTCTGGCTCTCGAACAGCGATCTCGCGATGTGGATGGTGATCCTGGCGGATGTCTGGAAGATGACCCCGCTGGTGGCGATCCTGCTCCTGGCCGCCCTCCAGTCGGTCTCGCCGGAACTGGTGGAGGCGGCCAAGGTGGACGGCGCGACCACGCTCCAGGCGCTGCGGCACGTGCTGCTTCCACTGATCGTGCCGGTGATCCTGATCGTGCTGGTCCTGCGCACCATGGAGGCCTTCAAGGTCTTCGACATCGTCTGGATCATGACCGGCGGCGGCCCTGCCAACGCCACGCAGACGATCGCCATCTACGCCTACCAGACCGCCTACCAGGGGTACGACTTCGGGCGTGGCGCGGCGCTCGGCTACCTGATCGCGCTGGTCATCATGGTCCTCGCGGCCGTCTACCTGCGGCTGCTGGGGCGGCTGGGGAGGACCTGAGGTGGCCAGCCTCCCGGTCACGGCCGCGCGCCACGGGCCGAGCGCGGGCGTCCGCCTGCGGCGGGCGCTCCGCGGCGGCGTCCTCTACGCCGGCATGCTCGTGGCGCTGGTGGTGATCCTCGCCCCGTTCGCCTGGCTGCTCATCTCGAGCGTGGCGGAGCCGGTGGATCTGCTGAGCCGGCCGCTGCACTGGATCCCGGCGCACATCTCGTTCGACCGCTTTGCCGCCCTGACGGTGGGCAGCTCGCCGGACGACAGCGCCCAGAGCTTCCGTGCGGCGCTGGTCAACAGCTCGATCATCGCGTCGAGCGTGACGATCCTCTCGATGGCGGTCGGGACGCTCGCGGCCTATGCGTTCGCGCGACTGCACTTCCCCGGCCGCAGCTGGCTGATCCTCGCCTTCATGGCCACCTACATGCTGCCGCCGATCGCGCTGATCCTGCCCCTCTACCAGATCATGAGCGCGCTCCACCTGCGCGATACCCCCCTCGCCCTGATCATCATCTATGCGTCGTTCGTCACGCCGTTCGTGATCTGGATCATGCGCGGCTACATCGAGACGATCTCCTCGGAGCTGGACGACGCGGCGCGCGTGGATGGGTGTTCGCGGCTGGGCGTGCTGGTGCGGGTGATCGTGCCGGTCTCCGCGCCGGGCCTCGTATCGACCGGCCTGCTGGCCTTCCTGATGGCCTGGGACGAGTTCCTTTACGCGCTGATCATCACCCAGACGAACGCGTCCAAGACGCTGCCGGTGGCCATCAACGACTTCATCGGACGGCACGGCGTGGACTTCGGACTGCTGGCGACCGGCGGTGTCATCGCAGCCCTCCCGCCGGTCATCATCGCGTTCGTCTTCCAGCGGTACATCGTGGCCGGGCTGACCGCGGGGAGTGTCAAGGGGTGACCGGGGCCCGTCGGAGCGTGCCCGGGTCGGACGCGTCCCGGGTCGGTTCGGACGCGTCCCGGATCGGTTCGGACTCCCCGGCCGGCGGGACCACGCCGACTTGCCGTCCCATCTCCACCTCGGCACGGCGGCGCCTCGGACGCCTGCGGCCCGACGGGCCGGACGAGATGGGCCGTGAGCTGGCGGAGGGCCCCGCCGCCGTGGCGGCCACGCTCGAGGCGATCCGGCCGGAGCGCCAGGGTGCCGACGAGATCCTGGCGGCAGCAGAGCGCATCGTCCTGCTGGGGACTGGCGCCTCGCTCGCGATGGCACGGGCGGCGGTGCCAGCGTGGCGCGCCGCCGAACAGGCCGGAACCCGCCGCGGCGCAACGGGAGCCGGCACCGGGGCTGACCGGCGTCCACGCGCGGTGCTCGTCCGTGAGTCGACCGAGGCCGTCTTCGGCGGGGTGGACGGCGACACCTTCCGGCGGGGCGACGCGGT
>JAKAHX010000053.1:0-6929 GCA_021814735.1 Chloroflexota bacterium
GCTCCCGGCAACGCCGGGAGCGCCGAGGCGTCGAAGACGAGCCGCCCCCCCGAGGCACGGGCCATCTCGAGCGCGTGACCCAGCAGGCCGAAGCCGGTCACGTCGGTTGCCCCACGGATCCCCTGGGCGACCAGCACCTCTGCGGCCACGCGGTTCAGCATCCGCATCGAGGCGATGCCGGCGGCGAGATCGGCGGCTGCGGTCAGGCCCTGTCGGGCACCGGAGACCAGCAGGCCCGTCCCCAGCGGCTTGGTGAGCAGCAGCACGTCGCCGGGCATGGCGCCGCCCTTGTGCAGGAGGCGGTCGGGGTGCGCCAGCCCGATGACGGCGAGCCCGAACTTGGGCTCCGGATCCTGGATCGTGTGGCCGCCGGCGAGCGCGCCACCCGCCTCGAGGACCACGGCCGCGGCGCCGCCGACGATGGCGGACATCACGGCAGGGTCCAGGTCCTTCGGGAAGGCGGCGACCGACAGCGCGAACAGCACGCGGCCGCCCATGGCGAAGACGTCCGAGCACGCGTTCGCGGCCGCGATCGCCCCGTACGTCTCCGCGTCGTCCACGAGCGGCGGGAAGAAGTCCACGGTGCCGATCACCGCGAGCTCGTCGGTGAGCCGGTAGACCGCCGCGTCGTCGGGCGGATCGAGGCCCGCGATGAGGTCGACCGGCGCCAGGCCCGACTGCGCGGCAAGGCCCGCCAGCACACCGGCCAGCACGTCGGCACCGAGCTTCGCGGCACACCCCCCGCACTCGGTCAGCTCGGTGAGCCGCACGCGCAACGGTGCCGCCGCCGGTCCGAGCGGCGCCGCGAGCGGAGCCCCGCACCTCCGGCAGGTCGGCCGGCCCGCGTCGTTCTCCGCGCCGCAGTTCGCACAGATCATCGCAACTCGCCTCCAGGTGGCCGACCGTGGACCACGTCGGCCGCGACGGCAACGCCAGCGTGGGCAGGCCGGGGCCGGGCATCGCCGGCGCTGGCCGGGACCCGCATCCTCAGGCCATGGTGATGGCCCGTTCGACCCGGGGATGCGCAGCCAGGATCCCGGTCAGGGCGGCTGCCAGCTCCGCCGTCTCCGGCGCCACGTGCGTGATCGCCATCACGACCTTCGCCCGATCCGGGATCCCCTTGAGACCGCCGGCGGGGTGCAGCAGCAGGGCGGCCGCTCCCCCGATCGTGAGGCGATCGCCCGGCTGCGCCCCGATGAGCATCGCCAGGCGTTCGGGCCGATGCGCGACCGCCGAGATCGGACGGCCGACCGCGGCCAGCGAGGCGACCACGACGACGGTGGTCGAGGCGCCCGGAATGACCGGCTCGTGCTCGGCCGGGGCCTTGATCGCCAGCCCGGCAGCGCCGTCGGCTTCGACGACGACGTAATCCGCGCCGGTCCGGCCGAAGAGGAGGTCGACGGTTTCCGGCGAGGGGCCGGTGATCTTGCCGGGCTCACGGCCGGCGGCGACGAACACGGGATCCCCCTGCTCGAGGGCCGCCTCGACGGCCGCGGGATCGGACGACCAGCAGATGGGCGGCGCCGCCTGGTCCTCGCCCACCCGCGTGGTCGTGGTGAGGATCACCCGCGCGCCGGCCGCGCCGAGCTGGCGGCCCAGCGCGAACATCAGGGTGGACTTGCCCCCCGCTCCCACGATGGCGACCAGTTCGCGCCGGCCGAGCCCGAGTCGCTGCGCCAGGTCGTCCGTCATCGCCCCGTGTCGTGCAGCCACGCCAGGATCGCCTCCAGGACGCCGCCGCCCACCGCCAGCGACTTGTCGGAGATGCGGGTGATCATGCCGGGTTCCGGGCGAGGATCGACATCGGCGATCTTGAGTCCCGCGGTCACCTCGCCAGGGGCGATGAGGCCCCGGACGGTGCCCCCGATCTTCGCGGTGACCGGCGTGTCGTCGATGCGTCCCAGGCGCTGGCCGGCCTCGACGGTGTCCCCGAACCGCACGTCCCAGGCGAGGACCCCCGTGGCGGGCGCATGGATCACCCGCTCCGCCGCCGCGCCGCCGATCTCGCCCGGGATCCCCGTGTCGGGAGCGGCGGCACCGTCCCGGATGACCCGGCCGAGGTCGTGTCCGCGCTTGGTCTCGACGACGGCGTCGCAGTGCACGCCGGTGACGAACCCGGGGCCCAGCGCCACCACGAACGGCGCCTGGCCGACGCGCGTGTCGAGGGCCTGCTTGGCCACCCGCGCGTCCACGAGCACGGAGACCGGGACCGGGAACGCCGGCACCACCTCGGAGACGAGCACGGGCACGACCCCGCGACGCGTGGCGGCGATGGCCTCCTCGGGAGAGCCGACGAGCACGCCGTCGATGCCGTCGATCGTCACCCGGCCCTCCAGCACGGCCGACGAGAACGCCACCGTCCGCCGGATCGCCAGCGGACGTTCCCGTTCCAGGACCACGACCGGGAAGCCCACGCGACGGAGGCGCCAGATGACGCCGGACCCGAGGTCCCCGCCGCCGCGCACGACGACGAGGCAGCCACCGATGTCGGTCACTGCCCGGTGCGGGAGGCCGAGGCGATGACCTCGGCCATGATGGACACCGCGATCTCCTCGACGGTCTCCGCCCCGATGTCGAGCCCGATGGGATGGTGGACCCGGTCCAGCCCCGTATCGGGCAGGCCGGACGCCTCCATCGCCCGCCTGGTGGTCTCCCACCGCCGCCGGCTCCCCATCACGCCGATGTACCCGGCGGGCGTCTCGAGCAGGAGCGGCAGGATCTGCGCATCCAGGTCCTGGCTCCGCGTCACGAGGATCACCGAGGTCTGCGCGGTGACCGGGTGCGCTGCGAGCGCGTCGGCCACGGTGCCGAGGAACCGGACGTCGGCGTGGGGGATCGACGCCTCGCTGAGCATCTCGGGGCGCTCGTCCACGACCACGGTGCGGTATCCCAGCCAGTGCGCGAGGTCCACCACGGCCCTGCCCACGTGGCCCGCACCGACGACGAACACCGTCCGCGGCATCCCGTACGGTTCCAGGAACACGGTCATGGTGCCGCCGCACACGCCGGGGTCCCCGCATTCCGGGTCCCGCAGGGGATACCGGCGGATCCCGGGCCTGCCGCTCCGCAACGTCTCCAGGGCGTCCTGGCGTATCGCATCCTCGACCTTGCCGCCGCCGATGGTCCCGACCATCGACCCATCGGCGCGCACCACCATCTTGGTGCCCGCGTGCCGGGGCACGGAGCCCTCGGTGGCGACGATGGTGGCGAGGGCGACGCCGCGCCCGCTGGCGACCGCGTCGGAGAGCTCGGCCAGGATGCGGTCAGGCGCGTGGGCGCTCACGAGGCCTGGAGCGCACGCCAGACACGCTCCGGCGTGAGCGGGATGTTGTTGATCCGGACGCCGGTGGCGTCCGCGATCGCGTTGCGGACAGCCGGGGCGACCCCGTCCATGGGGATCTCGGCGATGGCCTTGGCGCCGAAGGGCCCGCTGCCCTCCAGCGTCTGGACGAGGATCGCCTCGAGCGCCGGGACCTCGTCCGCGCGGTAGATCCGGTAGGGTCCGAACGCCGGATTCACCATCCGCCCGGCATCGTCGTAGGCCATCTCCTCGCAGTGTGCGTAGCCGAGGGCCTGGACCATGCCCCCCTCCACCTGCCCGGACGCGGTGACCGGGTTGATGGGCACGCCACAGTCGACCGCCATCACCAGCCGCTGCACGGTCACCTGGCCGGTCTCCACGTCTACCTCGACCTCGGCGAACTGCGCCGCGAACGGCGGCGGCGAGTCGGGCGAGACGTACGACGCGGTCCCCATGATCTGGTGCTGGCCCTGCTGGTGCAGCGTCGAAAGCGCGATCTCCGCCAGCGACACCGATCGCCCATCGGCCGCCCAGGCCGCCCGGTCGTGCAGGTCGATCGACGCCGCGTCCACGCCGAGCAGGAGCGCCGCGCGATCCACGATCTGCCGGCGGACCTGCTCCGCCGCGCGCTTGACCGCGGTTCCCGAGATGTAGGTCGTGCTCGAGGCGTACGCGCCGGTGTCGAAGGGGGTCAGGTCCGTGTCCGACGAGTACACGATGATGTCGTGGACGCCCACGCCGACCACCTCGGCCGCGATCTGCGCCAGCACGGTGTCCGAGCCGGTGCCGAGGTCGGTGGCGCCCACCAGGAGGTTGAACGACCCGTCGTCGTTGATCTTCAGGCTGGCCCCGCCCATGTCCAGGCCCGGGATGGCGGTCCCGTGCATCGCCATGGCAAACCCGAGCCCGCGCCGGATGTGAGGCCGATCGGCCGGCTGCCTCCAGCCCGGATCACTGCGCCGGTGCCAGCCGATGGACCGCTGGCCCTGGAGCACGGCCTCCTCGAGGCCGCTCGAGGTGATGACGGGCGTCCCGCCGGCCTCCACGTCCCCCTCGCCCAGCTGCGGGGCGATGTCGAGGGGATCGCCCTTGCGCACCCAGTTGCGACGCCGGAACTCGATGGGATCCATGCCGATCTCCGCGGCGACGTCGTCCATGTGCGCCTCGAGCGCGAAGAGCGCCTGCGGCGCGCCGTAGCCACGGAAGGCGCCGGGCACGGGGATGTTCGTGTAGGCCACGTCGCAATCGAAGCGCTTGGCCGGGCAGTTGTAGGAGCTGAGCCCGCGCATGCCGGTCACCATCTGGACCGTCAAGCCGTGCGTCCCGTAGGCGCCGGTATTCGCGACCACGCGCATCTCCTGCGCGGTCAGCTTCCCCTGGGCGTCGACTCCGGTCCGGAAGGTGATCGTCTGCGGGTGCCTGCTCCGCGACGACATGAACTCTTCCTCGCGGGTGAGCTCGAGCCGCACGGGCCGGCCCGTGGCCATCGTGAGGTGCCCGACGATGTCCTCGATGAGCATCTCCTGCTTGGCGCCGAACCCGCCCCCGATCCGCGGCTTGATGATGCGGATCCGCTTCACCGGGAGCCCGAGGAGCGGCGCGAGCATGCGTCGGGCGTGGAACGGCACCTGCGTGGACGAGGTGATCTCCAGCCGATCGTCGCTGTCCCACCGCGCGATCGCGATGTGGGGCTCCAGGGGCGTCTGCTGGACCTGGTGCACGCGATAGGTCCGCTCGACGACGCGATGCGCCGCCGCGAACCCCGGCTCGACGTCCGCGGTCCGGGCCTCGATGTGGTGGACGATGTTGTGGGCCGCGTCGTGCGCACCCTCCATGTCCGGCTCGTCGTGGATCACCGGGGCGCCCTCGCGGATCGCCTCGTTCTCGTCGAACACGGCGGGCAGCGGCTCGTAGGTCACCTTGATCAGGTCCAGGGCCGCCCGCGCGATCTCCTCGGTGTCGGCCGCGACGGCTGCCACCCGGTCTCCCACGTACCGCACCTTGTTGTCGAAGCTCACCTGGTCGTACGGGAGCGGGTTCGGGTAGCTCTGGCCGCCGGACGCGTAGCGCACGCGCGGCACGTTCCCGTGGTGGATGACGGCGCGGACGCCGGGCAGGGCCCTCGCCGCGGCGTCGTCGATGGACACGATCCGGGCGTGGGCGTACGGGCTGTACAGCACCTTGGCGAACAGCATCCCCGACAGGTCGCGGTCGTCCGTGAACGCGGGGTTGCCCTTTGCCAGCTTCACCGCGTCGGTCTTCGTCTCGGCGTGGCCCACCACGCGCGTCGCCGGGACGTCCGGACTGGGGACCACCCGGGGAGCAATCGGCGGGAGATCGTCCCGGTCGCGGTGCGCCGCGCCGGACCCCTCGAGCCGATCCAGTCGCACCACCTCGACGGCGGCAGGCTCCTCCCCGCGAAGCCTGGCGGCGGCCCGCAGCACCGCGTGCACCGGCCGCAGGTATCCGGTCTCGCGATCGAGGATCCCGGACAGCGCGTCCCTGACCTCGGCTTCCGTGGGGTTGGGCGTCCGCTCGAGCAGCGCCTTCGCTGCGAGGACCATGGCCGGCGTGGAATAGCCGGACTGAATGGCGCCGGCCTCGATGAACGCCTCCTGGATCGGGTGGAGCTGGCCGGGGACCGACATGCCCTCGACCGTCTCGATCCGGTGCCCCTCCGCCTGGACGGCCAGCATGACGTCCGCCGAGACGAGGCGGCCGTCCACGAGCACCGCCGCGGCACCGGTCTCCCCGGTGTCGGAGCCGTACCGCACGCTGTACAGGCCGGCCCGGCGCAGCACCGTGCGCAGGGACTCGTGCGGTTCGCAGGTGACGGTTCGCGAGGTTCCGTTGATGGTGAGGGTGAGCGTCATGCCGGTTCGCTCCCTCCCAGGCTCGCGAGTGCCCGCGTCGTGAGCACCGTGGCGAGGTGGATCCTGTAGGCGGACGACCCGCGGAAATCGGCGGGTGGGACGAGCTGCCCGAGCCGCTCCGGGTCCACCAGGACCGGCCTGGATGCCACCCCGGACATGGCGACCCGGACGGTGCCGTCCGCGTCCCGGCAGGCCACGGCGAGCACGATGGGCACGTCCCTGGGGGTGCGGGCGGTTCCGTGCGCCGCGGCCCGCCCGCCCAGCGGAACCGTGACGCCGGTGATGATGGAGCCCCGGAGGAGGTCGCGGTCGTCGAGGACCGCCTCGAGCGGATGCTCGGCGTTCGACCCCGCCCGCGCGACGCCGACCCGGGCGCCGAACGCGAGCAGGCCGGTGAGCAGCGGGCTCTCCGGATCGGCCGTCCCGATGGTGCCGGCCACGGTTGCGGCGTTGCGGATGGTGCTGGGCGCCTCGAGGCGGGCCAGCTCGCGCAGCACCCCTGGAACCAGCTCGGAGTCGACGAGCTCCTGGAGGCGGGTGGTGGCCCCCAGGCGCAGCAGACCGGCGTCGGCCCGGATGCCGCCGAGATCGAGCGCCTGCAGATCGACGGCCACCACGGGCGGGCGACCGGGATGCGCGTTGACCGCCGTGCCCCCGCCGAGCACGACCGCGTCAGGGCGAGCCGCGAGCGCGAGCGCGTCCTGGAGCGTCCGCGGCCGGTAGTAGCTCGTGATCACGTTCGAATCTCCACCCTT
>JAKAHX010000053.1:7029-8200 GCA_021814735.1 Chloroflexota bacterium
CCCGCTTCCGCGCCACCGTCGTCCTGCTGCTCGCCGTCCTGGCCGTCCAGTTCGTGGCCGGGATGATCGTGAACCTCTACGTCGCCTTTCCCGATCAGCTCCCGGCAGGTTCGGCCTGGGCCTGGTCCTTCGCCCACACGGCGATCGTGCCGCTCCACGTGGCGCTCGGCACCGTGATCCTGGTCCTCTCGCTGGTCGCCATCGAACTCGCGATCTGGGCGGAGAGCCGCGCCGGTGCGCTGAGCGTCGGGGCGGGGTTCGCGTGCGTGGCGGTGGCGTACCTGGCCGGGATGTGGTTCCTGACCTACGGGCAGAGCGCCCTGAGCTCGCTGGTGATGGCGCTCGGGTTCATCACCGCGTGCGCCTCGTACACCGCCGGCCTCCTGGTGACGCGACCCGACCGCTGAGACTCGACTCCAGGGACGGCGTAGCGCGCTCGCACGCGAGCCACCGGGCCACCGGCCCGCCTGCACGCGAGCAAGCGGATCACCGGCCCGCAGGCACGCCAGCCCCCGGATCACCAGGGTCACCCGGCGACCTCCGGGTCCCCGGGCCGCTCGAGGCGGCCGAGGGGCATGGCGGCACTGCCTGCGACCCGGCGGAACGGGCGTCCGTGGTCGGCCGCCCGTCGGCGGTTCGTGTCGCGGTATCGAAATTAACACGGCCGTGGTATGTTCACTGTCATGACCGAGCCACGCCGCGACAGTCCTGGCAGTGAGCGACTGCGCATCGGGCCATCCGCCGAGCGCCTCGGACGCTCGCCCCGCATGGTGCGCTACCTCGAGGAACACGGGGTCCTCCGGCCGGAGCGGGGCCCCGGGCCCGGTGGCCACCGTCACTTCCCGCCCCCCGAGCTGGCCCTTGGCGCGGCCGCATCGCAGGCGCTCGACGCGGGCTACGCCAGTGGCGTGCTGCGAGCGCTCCGCGAGATGGCCGACCGACGGGTCGCCGCCGCGCTGGCGGACCCGGATCCGCTGGCGTGGTTCGAGCTGCTCGCGATCAGTCGGGCGGTGGACGCCCAGGTGCGGGCGCAGATGCCTCCTCCGTCGCCGCCCCACGGTGCGCCGCCCCCGCCACCGCCGCCCCACGGTGCGACGCCTCCGCCACCTGGGCCCGATGCCGCACCACCCCCGCCGGCGGGCCTCCAGGACGGACCCGGCGTCCCGCCGCC
>JAKAHX010000054.1:0-3874 GCA_021814735.1 Chloroflexota bacterium
CCGATCTCGCCTCGGGCGCGCCGGTGCCGGGGTCCGGTGGAACCGCCGGCACGGGCGGGAACACCGGCCCCGCGCCAGCCCCACGGCCCGGAGGGCCGCCGGTGCCGTCGGCCGCGCCCTGACCGGCATCGAGGCCTGGCCCGTGCGGCGGCGGCGCGTCGGGCCGGAGCCCAGCGCGTCTGCCCTGCGTCAGTCCCGCCCGCCGTCCTCCACCGTCGCGCGAAGCCGGTCCACCTGGTAGCCGGACGCCTCCCGGGCGCGATCCAGCTCGAGCGCCAGCCCCAGGGCGCGGGCGACGGATCCCCGGAACGCGCGATCCGACGGGGCGCGCAGGCGAAGCTCGATGACCTGCAGCAGGAACGACCAGCGCACCAGGCGGACGAAGCCGTCACGGTCGAACCAGGTCACACCCGCGTACTGGTTCACCCCGAGGTGGCGGGCCGTGGGCGGGTCCGAGAGCCAGTCATCGATGCACGTGGCGGGCAGCGTCCGCTGCGCGTCGGCCGCGGGGGCTCCGGCGAGCGTCGCCACCAGCGCGCGCCCGGGGAACGCGAGGAGGACTCGCAGCAGGTCCAGCGCGTGTCCCACGGCGGCGTCATCGAGACCCACGTCGCGCAGTCCCTCGGCCACGAACGGGGCCAGGCCCCATGCGTCCAGCCAGGCACGACTCCGCTCGCCCGCTCCCTCCTCGCCGGATACCCGCCCAAGCGCCCCGAGCAGGACCCAATCGAGGAGGACCGCCCACGTGGGCAGATCGTCGGGGAACTCGTCGCGAAGACGCCGGGCAGCTTCCTCGAACGTCGGCGCCTCCACCGGCGCGGGCGCGCCGACGGAGGGGATCGGCCCGGCGGACGGGGCGACGACCCGTGACGAAGGCCCCCGCGCCGCGCCGACGTCGGCCACGCCGGCATCCTCGCTCGAGGCTTCGACGGCGCCCCAGCCCTGCAGGCCGGGCAGTCCCAGCACCACGCGCAGGCGCCGCCGCACCTCGTCGACGAGCACGGCGGGATCTTCCCACCCGCCGGCCACGCGCGCGGCCGCCTCCACCACCGGGCGCAGCCGTGCCTCGACCTCGTCGAGCGCGCCGGCCTCGGGCCCGCCGATGCCCTGCGGGCCGCTCACCTGCGATGCGTCGCGCCGCGCCGCGAGCAGCCGGCGCAGCGTGTCGCCCGAGACCAGCACGCGCACGGGCTCCTGGACCGGACGCAACGCCAGGTCCCGGAGCGCCGCGGCGATGTCGGGCACGCCGGCGCCGTTGAGCCGACGCGCGAGCTCCCCGTACAGGCCCGCCTCGTCGCGCACCTCGCGGATGTCGAGGAAGACGTGGCACTGGTACGCGCCCAGTTCCACGTACAGGCCCCGCTCGCACAGCTCGCGGCTTGGCCGGAGGTACTCGAGGCCGCTGCGCTGGTCCCGGAAGACGCAATACACCCCGTCCTCGGGCGTGAGCCCCAGCCCCTCGCCCAGGGTGCGTCGCACGATCGTCTTCTCGTCGCCGGGGCCTTTCACCGCGAACCCGACCGAGTCGCGGATCCAGCCGCGCGCCTCGGCGTACCGGTTGTGATAGACGACCAGCGACCGTTCGCCACCGGCGCGGTTCGAGTACGCGAAGACGTCCTCGTTGACGTGCCCGGCCGGGGTCACCAGGTCGTACAGCAGGAAGTCGCGCACCTCCGCGAAGAGGTGCCGGCGGTGCAGCAGGGGGAAGATCTCCCGCTCGTGGCGCGCCACCAGCCACTCGTTGGGCTGCTCGTCCCAGTACGCCCGGCGGTACTCCATCCCGTACTTCTCCGCGTAGCCCTCCACCTGGCCGTGCCCGAACATGGGCAGCCCGGGCAGGGTGGCCATCAGGGTCGCGATCCCGAAGTACTTGTCGCCGGTCCCGAACTGGTCGATGGCCGTGCGCTCGTCGGGGTTGTTCATGAAGTTCACGTAGCGCTTCAGGATCTCCGGGTCGAACTCCAGCGTGTTGCGCATCACGCTCCGGTAGTTGGCGTTCTCCTCGTCGCGCAGCATGTTCATGAACGCGCTGTTGTAGACGCGGTGCATGCCCAGCGTCCGGACGAAGTACCCCTCCATCAGCCAGAACGCCTCGGCCAGGAGCAGCGTGTCGGGCGCCTCCGCGGCCACCCGGTCCACCACCTCGCGCCAGAACTCCACCGGCATCCGCTCGTCGAACTCGGCACGGGTCATGCCGTGCTCGGCCCGGGACGGGATGGCGCCACCGGTGCCGGGCTCCGGGAACCACAGCCGCTGGTAGTGCTTCTTGGCCAGCGTCATCGCGGCGTCGAAGCGGATCACCGGGAACCGGCGGGCGACGGCCAGGATCGTCTGGATCACGGCCTCGCGGACGTCGGGCCGCAGGTAGTCGAGCTGCGCCGTGTCGTTCCAGGGCATGCTCGTGCCGTCGTTGCCGTGGTAGATGAACCGGTTCTCCCCGGTCGCCCGATCCTCCCGCCGGAAGACCACCGCCGCGTCGCTGTTGTCGTAGTAGTGGTCCTCGATCCAGATGCCGACCCTCGGATCGGAGGACAGGTCCGGGCCGCCGAACGAGTACGCCGGGAAGGGCGGCTGGTCGAGCGAGAGAAACCAGTCCGGGTGGTCCATCACCCAGCCCGAATCGATGCCCATGTGGTTGGGGACCATGTCGCTGGCGAGCCGGATCCCGCGGCGCCAGGCGCGATCCCGCAGCGCGGCATAGGCCGCCTCGCCGCCCAGGTCGTCGGCGATCCGGTAGTCCAGCAGCGAGTAGGCGGACGCCACCGCCTCCGGGTTCCCGCGCAGCTTCTTGATCCGCTCCGACGCGCGGCTGCGCTCCCACACCCCGATGAGCCACAGCCCGGTGAAGCCCTGGCGCGCCAGCCGGTCCAGCTCCTCGTCGGGGACCTGGTCGAGCCGCCGGATCTCCCGTCGGTACTCGCGCGCCAGCTGGTCGAGCCAGACGTAGGTGCTCTTGGCCAGCAGCACCAGGCGCGGCATCCAGTCGCGGTCCATGCTGAAGCGCTCGGGCTCCAGCTCCTGGTCCCCGAACTGGTAGACGCCCACCTGCCGGCCCCGCGCGGCCGCCTCCAGCTCCTCGGCGCCGTGGAAGCGGAGCCAGAGCGCGCGCTCCTCCTCGCTGAGCACGTCGAGCCCCAGCGTGAGCCGACCGTCGAAGCGCCCGGCCAGCAGCATGCCCCAGTGCTCCCGGATGTAGCGCAGCTGGCCCGGCAGGGATTCGGGCGAGGCCACCGCCGGGCTGCGGAGCATCTCCACCAGCGGCTGACGTTCCGGTCCGAATGGCGGCGTGGCCCGGAAGTGGTCCCGGAGCGCCTCCACGACCGACATGTACCCCGACTCGTCGGCCAGCGGACCGTCGTCGAACAGCTCGCGGAACGGCTCGAACGCGGGGTTGGCGTTGGCCAGCCAGAGGTGCAGCAGCTCCTCCAGCGCCACCTCGCGGTTCGGCAGTCCCTCGGTGCTGCCGGCCATCCAGGCCTCGGGCGTGACGTTCCCTCGGTAGACCGCCACCGGGGGAAACCGGTCCACGAACGCGCGCAGCGTGGCGTCGACCGCGTCCGCGCCGAGGCGGGCGTCGAGGTCGGCCAGGGCGCCGGCCAGTGCCCGCGGGTCCTGCTGCTGCCGGTACAGGGCGGAGACGTGGTGGAGGATCTCGTCCACCAGGCCCATGGCGTTGAGCTGACCCGGCACGACCGCCCGCTCGGGATGGGCGGCCACGTCGCGCACCAGGTTCATGGCACGGGCCAGCTCCCGGGTGGCCCGGAAGTCGGGGAGGATCACGTTCCCGCTCAGCGAGAAGAGGGCATCGCCGACGCCGTAGCGGTCGCGCGCCTCGCGCGAGACGTGGAACTCCATCAGGGCGAGCATAGCAGCC